>JAUWMY010000020.1 GCA_030612945.1 Desulfobacteraceae bacterium | reverse complement strand
CCGCTCTGTTTAACCCTGGCAAGGTCCGATAAAGGAAACAGTGGCTCCGGCAGATCTTCCCATGACTGTGCCCCTTTGAAGAATAGTCTGGCTGTTTGCCTTACCGTATCCCGATATGACCTTGAGACATCAACAATCACGCCATCCATATCGAAAACGATCAATGGTTTTGGTTTCATTTTTATTTTTAGACAGGATTACAGGATAATCAAGATGTTTTGTCCAGTAGATCCTTTTATTAATCCTGCGTTAAAAGAATATTAATCTTTTATCTTGGACAGTCATAGCAATAGTTGGCTAAACTAGTTACTCTCACACCGGAGCATGTCTCCCGCCTTGGGTGGGACTGTGTTCCGTAACCTACCTGCCTGTCAACGGGCAGGTGGAATATGGTATATATATCTTGTTTTTACTCAGTGCAGGTCTACCAGGATAAGGGTTTTGATTTACAAGATAAAAATAATCCAGTCAATCCTGTTTATCCTGTCAAAAAATACTTAAGGAGTTATGAGATTTTTTGGCCCTTATATTTACTGCCCGCAGGCCTTTAGAAAATCTTTGACAGCCTTGTTGAGTCCTACATAGAGAGCATAAGAAATGAGAGCATGGCCAATGGATACTTCTTTTATGCCCGACAGTTCTTGGAGCCGAGGGAGGTTGTTCAGGTCAAGATCGTGCCCCGCATTGAGGACCATACCGGCATCAAGGGCTGCATCGTGGGTTTCTCGGAGTCTGGCGAACTGGTTGGCAATCTCTCTCTCGGTCTTTGCAGATGCATAAGGCTCTGTGTAGAGCTCCACACGATCTGCGCCCACGGCTGCAGCTCCGGCCATTTGGGCAGGGTCTGCATCCATGAAAAGGCTTACCCTAATGCCTTCTTTTTGTAAGCGGTCAATGGCGGTAACAAGTGATTTCTCGTGCTTTTGGATGTCCCAACCATGGTTAGACGTAACTTCTCCCTCTTCGACCGGGACTAATGTGCACTGGGCAGGGCGGATTTCCAGCGCGAGATTAATGAGATCAGGCCGGGCGTCTCCTTCGATGTTAAATTCTACATCTATCGCAGATGCGATTTCATATACGTCGCCGGGGCGAATGTGGCGTTGATCTTTTCGAGGGTGCACAGTAATGCCCTGGCATCCGGCCTCGACACATGTGAGGGCAGCCTGGAGTACGTTTGGGTTATCGCCTCCGCGGGCATTGCGAAGGGTGGCGACCTTATTGACGTTGACACTAAGATTGATCATGGTTCTGCTCCTTTGTTGTTGTTATTATTATTTCGACTTGAGAGCCTGCTGAAGTTTTTCCCCAAGAGAGCCCAGCGATTTTTGAGTGTCCTTTGTAAAATCTCGCCAGTCGCCTTCTTCGCGTGAATCCCGTGGACCCAATGTGATCCTTCGCTCATCCGGCCTGATTTCTTCGATTATGACGGTGATGGTATTACCAGGCTTCATTTTTTCAATCAATGATGATTGATTTGATTTTTTTATCCCGGATTTTGGAAGGAGCCCCGTGATGCCGGGTTCCAATGAAACAAAATAGCCGAAGTTCTCTTTTTTCTCTAAATTGCCCTCAACAACCTGGCCGACGTGGTACTTGTCCTGCACATCCATCCAGGGGTCTCCTTCAGCGTCCCTGATACTCAAGGAGACCCTTCTTTTGAGAGCGTCGATTTCCTTTACCACCACGGGAATAACCTCACCGGGTTTTACCACATCTTCGGGCTTTAAGATTCTTTTCTTGTAGCTCATTTCACTGATGTGGACCAGTCCCTCGATCCCGGGCGCTATCTCCACGAAGGCACCGAAGTTTGTACATCGGGTGACCTTTCCCGTTACCTTATCGCCTTCACTAAATGCTTCGTTTACGTTCTCCCAGGGATTTCCGGTAACCTGCTTAATGGAAAGCGCTATCTTATACTGGTCGGGTTGTTCACCTTTTTGAATGCCGATTAATTTGACTTGGATTACATCCCCCGTGGCTACAACCTCATCAGGTTTTTCCACCCTTGACCAACTGAGTTCAGAAATATGTATCATACCCTCCACTCCCGGAAAGAGCTCCACGAAGGCGCCAAATGGCATCAATTTTGTGATCCTGCCTTCCAACTGGGCTCCAACGGCAATCTCATCAAAAAATTCCTTTCTTGCCTTTTCCTGTTCCCTGTCTAAAAGCTTACGCCTTGAGATAACGATATTCCTGCCATCCTCCTCAAATTCGGTAATGATGAACAGGTATGTTTCCCCGACATAATCAACTGGATTTTCAATAAATCTTAAGTCCATTTGGCTGATGGGGCAAAATGCGCGTCTCTTCATAACTTCAACATGAAACCCTCCCTTGATCTGGTCTTTGACCGTGCCTTCTACAGGGATCTCATTCTCAAAGGCATCCTCCAAAGCAGTAATGCCTCCGATTCCTGAAAGGGCCCTGGAAAGTCTTATTTCGCCTCCAGTTAATGATACTGCAAATAGTTCAAGGGTATCGCCTTCCTTGTAAGGTAACTGGCCGTCATCATCAAGCAGTTCGGTTTTTTCCACAAGGCCATCGAGTTTGGTACCGGTATCAACAAAAACCGTATCCTTTCCAATGGAAATAATTTCTCCTTTTACCTTGTCTCCGACCTGAATATCCTCGTTCATACGGGAACTGTATACTTCAAGAAGATCCTCAAAGTTTTCTTCTTCCCCATTGGTTTCATTGGTAAAATCATCTGACATAATTGTCACCCCAAAATATAATGAATTTGTTGGTCAACTCCGTTTGAAATAGAGCAGGCGATTAATCGGAAGCCTGCACCTGTTTCATCGTGTTTACGCCTGTTAACAAAAAGAGTTTAATCAATGATGACATTTTTTTCAAGTTTGATGTAAAATAATCAAATAATAACCCAAATCACATGTTAACAGGTGTTTTCCAATCAGACGGAGGATCATACATGCGCTTCCTAAAATACCACGCTCTCGGTAATGACTATATCGTGCTTAATCCTGCTGATTTTGGGAGCCAATTGGAACCTTCTCAAATAAAATTGATTTGCCATCGCAATTATGGTGTTGGTTCTGATGGCATCCTTTGGGGACCTCTTGATACTACGGAATGTGATTTTGCGTTGCGAATTTTCAATCCTGATGGCAGTGAAGCAGAAAAAAGCGGGAACGGCCTGCGGATTTTCTCGCGGTATCTCTGGGATAGGGGCTTGATTCACAAGGATCCGTTCACGATCCTGACAGCTGGGGGAAAGGTTCGGTGCCGGGTCCATAAAGACGGAGGAATGGTTACGGTTGAAATGGGAAATGTCAGCTTTGACAGCTCCCAGATACCTGTGGAAGGACCAGTCCGCGAAGTTATAGACGAAACAATGGATATCAATGGGCAGGAATTTAGATTTTGTGCAGCTACTATTGGAAATCCGCACTGTGTGATCCTGCGTGATGAGGTCTTTGCAGATGAAGCACAGAAATTGGGCCCATTAGTCGAAAACAATCCACGTTTTCCAAACCGCACGAATGTGCAGTTCATGAAGATCCTGAATCAAAATAACATAAAGATTGAGATCTGGGAGCGTGGGGCAGGGTATACCCTTGCCTCTGGAAGCAGTAGTTGCGCGGCGGCGGCTGTTGCTTACCGGCTGGGTTTCTGCGACTCTGAAATAGCTGTACACATGCCCGGTGGCATAATAGACATCACCGTGTCAGATGACTTCTCCATATCTATGATCGGACCGGTAACGAAAATCGCCGAAGGGACCCTCTTTCTGGAAATGTTCGATCAGACATTGTGATCGGTGGATTGGGACGTCTATTTAGCTTTTTTCAGTTCAATAGTGAGAGGAATGGATTTGCCTGCCTCAACCAATACATCTATTGAGTGAGGTTCATACCCTTCTCTTTTTACGTCGACTTTGTGTACGCCAATAAGAAGTCCTATCTCACAGGTCAGGTCGTCTTTCCTTTTGAGCTGAAAACCATCTACAAAAACCCTGGCATCGAGAGGTTGCGCCACTATAGTAATCCTCCCTGCCTGTTTTACTGAAAGATTATCATAGGGCGACTCATCATATCTCTCATACCGCCAATAGGGTGGGGGAGGATAGGAGTAATAGTATGGGTATACATAGGGGTTATGATAGGGGTAAGGATACTGGCGATAGTGGTGTTCCCAGTAAGGGCGTGAATTTCTACAGCCTTCTATTCTGTGTCTAATGGGTTCTCTTTCGGGCCGGTTTTCTCCAGCTGCCGAGTGGGAGAATGGGACACAAAGTGCGAAGATTAAAAACAAAGTAAGAGAAAAGAATCTCATAGCTCAAAGATGTTACACTGTCATTTGTTTAGGTTGTTTGATGATAATAGTTAGTAAGATTATACTCTTAAGAACTATTTTTTATGTAATAGTATAGGAAATTTGGACTTGCGTGTCAAGAACGAATTCGTCTTGCTATATAAGGGATTTACCTTTTGACCAGGACGAAGATAATTTTTTTTATCATCTCCTTGTTTAGATACACCTCTGCCCCGGACCGCATCAAAAGATTGATAGGTCCCACTTCAAGGACTCCGCTTAATTTGTCACCAGTCCTGAGACCCATAACATCCTTGCTTTTACCCGCTCCTTCAAAATCTAAATAACCGATTTGTGGTGTTCTAAATTTGAGAGTTGAGTAAGCAGTGCGTAACTTGAATGCCTTTGTCATAATTTGTCCACTAATGGTATCTCCATTCTTTAAGAGTATTTGGTCAAAATTTATGTATTCGGCTTCTGCCTCAGCATTGCTTACCGGTGGAGGGTTAAATTCAATTTTTGCTGCTTTCTCAGAATGCATAGACCATTCTCCGAACTCGGATTTCCCGTGAAACACATCAGGTCTCAACACAAGCCTTTCCTTCTTCCCGCTATTAAAAGTGACTTCTACATGATATGTGTTGCTGCCGGGGTTCAGGTATTTGATTGTCTTAATCTCCTGAAACAACAACGTAATGAACCCCCCTCTCCATTCAGCAAAGCATTTGTGTTTGCCATTCACAGTAAAGTCTTCTATAAACACTGGCGCAGCATCTATGGGATATACCTTAGCGTTGAACTTCCCTTCCAGGGCTGACACGCTACTCGAAATAGCAAGACCTGCTAAAACAGTTGAAACAGTAAGGGCCCAAATTTTAATCCTGCATTTCATTTTTAACTCCTATTTCCTGTATGAAAGGGATCGAGGATAATGCCCCGGCTCAAAGGGAGTGTAAATCACTATAAAAACAAATACTTAAAATGAGAGGCAATAAACAGAGTATCCTTTCACAACAGATAGGTTAAGATTTTCCGAAAAAGTGGCATAGTTTTTTTTGAGGAGCTGGATAGGACACATATACTGGAAAAACCCCCCTGGGCTAAGGAATCAATAAGTCCCTGAGAAAGGAGGCTAACTCAGGGGGGGTTGAGATTCTGACTTTAGTTAACTATCCAACAGGGAGGGCTTAAAAAATAATATAGAATGCTCTATATTGTATGTCAAGAAAAAAAAATACAATATATTGCTATTTTACAGTTTCACCCATCATAGGTATCTCGCTGGTTTGGCCAAAGCAAATGTTGACAAAAAGGTTTTATTCACGCATTCTCTTAAGACGTAAGGAGTTTGAAATGACAGAATACGATTTGTTTGGGTATTTAGTTCTATCTATTTATTTTGGATTCGTTGTAGTTCTGGGAATGACCATCTTTGCTATATTACATGTTCAGAGGGTAAAAAAAGATCTGACCAAATTCAAGAAGGATATGTCCGTCACCATTGAGAAAGAGGTGGTTGAACTTAAAATGGACATGCTTATGGTCATTGAAAGTGAATTGACAAAACTGAATAAGAACCTGTCTGATGAGGTTGAAAAAAAATTGATTGTACTGAAGAGGGAAACATCCGCTGAGACTGAAAAAAGATTGATTAAGCTGAAAAGAGACATGCCTTTGGGTACAGAGAAGGGATTACTTAATCTGAATAAGAGTATATCCTCCGGTATTTCGGCTCTCGTGAAGACAATGGAGCATGTTATTTCTGAAAAAGCCGGGACACTTCAAGAGAAATCAAGGGAGAAATTCACCCGGAGGGGCTAAGATCGAAGCTGTTTCATGAAATTTTTTATTTTCCGGGAAAAGGGTTTTTTGAATCTAATTTTTACATAAAGGTCTCCCGGTTCTCCTCCGCCTTTCCCATCATCCCCCATGCCTTTTAGCCGTATTCGCTGGCCCTCTTTAATTCCGCGGGGGATCTTGACCACCAGTTCCCTGGATTGTTTTTGGTAGAGATACCTTATCTTGCCTCCACTCTGAGCCAGCTCCGGAGAAATTGTAATAATGTCATTGCGGTCCTTTCCCTTCTCCGGCCACTCTATTCCCCACTTTTTTTTCAAACCGTATCTGATCAATTTCCCCAGATTTCCACCTAATGGGAATTTTGGAGTATAGGCATCGCCTCCCGCAGAGGAAGTGAAAAAGACTTTTCCGAAAGCTCCGGGTCGTCGAAATTCAAAGGTTCGGTACCCTGGACCATAGAAGTCTTTGAAGATCTCGTCAAAATTTCTGAAGCCGAAGGCCCTGCTTATCTCTTCAAAAATCTGATGGATATCAGAACCCCGAAATATATCCTGGTCAGACCAATTTTGTCTAAAATGACCGTAAGCAGAAGATCCGTATGTTTGCCTAAAGGCGTCATATTGCTTCCTTTTTTCGGGGTCGGAAAGTACAGCATAGGATTCGTTTATTTCTTTCATCCGATCAGTGGCAGCCGGATTATCTTTATTTCTATCCGGATGATATTCAAGGGCCAGTTTTCTGTAGGCCGCCTTGATTTTTTGCTGGGCTGTATTGCTTTCCACACCCAAAATCTGATAATAATCCTTTTGTTCCATAAATTCAGACCTCGTTAAGTGGTTAAGTAGTTGTTTTTGTTTGTTTTTGTACAGTTTGCATGAAAATTGGACACTCGCAGAATTCAGGAATTCAGGAATTCAGGGATTCAGGAATTTAGGAATTGAAATATGAATCTTTTCCTTATCTTAATCCCTCAATCCCTAAATTCACAATTCCTCAATTTGGCTCCATATAGCCATTATGATGAGGATGGTGTCCAAAAATCGGATCTAGTTCTTAGATCAAATAACGAGGTTTGAAATCACCATTTCCATTGATATACCAACTCATTTATCATATTCTGGCCGTATCTAAAAGCAATCTTTCGGAAAAAAAAGCCCTGAGTCTGCATTTGGACTCAGGCAATATGATACAGGCCATCAGGATTGGAGGACTCGCTAATGCCGGTAGAAAGTTACGGACCGCGTAAGCCAGCAGGTGGTAAGATCGATAAGGACGAAGTTAAACGCGTTGTCGCTGAGGCCCGTCAGGCTCAGGCAAAGCATGAACAGGGCTACCGGGAACAGTCCCTGAAAATCCATCCCTGGATATGTGCACGTTGTGGTCGAGAGTTCACCAATAAAAATTTGCACCTTTTGACTGTGCACCACAAGGACCACAACCATGATAATAACCCACTCAACGGCAGCAACTGGGAAAATCTGTGTATCTATTGCCATGACAATGAGCACCGCCGCTACCTGGATCATCTTGAGGGTGATGGAGTACGGGTAGGTGATGAAAAGAAAGAGACACTCACCCATAATCCTTTTGCCAGTCTTAAGGGCCTGGTCAAGCAAGATAAAAGCTAAGGGTTTGCGCAAAACCTTGCAAGCTCCGCGCTGAACTATAACGTATTTTGTAAGCGTTCACAGGTTCAGGGTTCAACGTTCAGGGTTAAGGACAAGGACAAAATTGAAGGCCCGAAGTTCTCGTGAAAAATGCCGGTTTTGCGACATAATTGCCAAGTACCATGTTCCTGATTTGTGGGGGTGTGGAAGCGGTCGATTTTCCCGTACAAAATGTTTACGAAATAACGTATGGTGATGAGAATGCAACGTTTGAACCTCTGAACCCCTGGCCCAGACCGATCATCGGCACCATACATGCGAAAAATACAGTCTAAGCCTACTCAAGCACAGGTTTGGAATCATGGCACGAGTCGCACCAGGGCGGGCTTTGAACCCATAAACGGTTACCGTATGTTTCAAAGAGGAGGATTCATGGATTATGAGACCATTGAATACGATGTAAAAGAGGAGGGCATAGGGATCTTGTCCCTGAATCGCCCACGCAGATACAATTCAGTGAGCCACCAGATGATGGAGGAGTTGGAGGCCTTCTGGAAAGAGCGATTGTATGACCTGGATACGCATGTCATTATCTTGAAGGGAAATGGAGAGCGGGGCTTCTGTGCCGGGCTGGACATGAAAGAGAATGTAAAAATGGCGCCGGAAATGAACACGGACCAGTTTTACAGATTTCAGGGCCGCTTGGCGAGATTAACTCTGGCCATGAGGCAGGTACCGCAGCCCATTATTTGCGCGGTGCATGGAGCAGCAGCAGGTCTCGGGTTCAGTTTTGCCCTTGCATCTGATGTTCGGGTGATCACCCGGGACGCGCGCTTCTCTGCCGCCTACATCAATATCGGGCTTGGTGGCGCTGACATGGCGTGCAGTTATTTTCTACCGCGTCTTATGGGGGCGGGCAGGGCATATGAGTTTATGCTCACCGGGAATTTTATGTCGGCAGAGGAGGCCATGACACTGGGTCTTGTGAGCAGAATAGTGGAACGAGATAAACTTATGGAAACAGCCCTGGATTTGGCCTCAACAATGAACACCAAGAATCCCATGGGCCTAAGGCTGACCAAAGAGGCTATTAACATGAATCTGGATGCAGGAGGGCTGGAGCAGGCCATGAATATGGAAAACCGAAATCAGATCCTGCTCGTTGCCCGGGCCATGCTTGGGAAAGGTGAGAAGACGAGCAGGTATTTTTAGTGTTTTTTTAATACCACTCTTCCTTTGTCAAAGGCCGCCATGTTTTCAGCCAGCTTAGCTGGAGGAAGCAACTCTTCAATCGTAGCCTCAAACGCCGGACGATCTATGGGTATTACCTCAATGCTGGATAGGGCTCCCAGCATTACCATGTTGGAAAAGATGGGATCACCCATCTCCAATGCGATTTCAGTGGCGTTGAGTGTCCAGACCCGACGGCTCAGCTCCTGTATTTTGTTCACTACTTTGGGGCACCTCCGGGTAGGTCACATCGCCTGAGGTTACATCTAAGGGATGGATGGGCCGGGTGTTGAGAAGAGTCATTACTTCGGGATTGCCATAGTGGCCCAGTATCCTGAGTGCTTCAACCGGTTCCAGAGCCACCAGCAGGTGACATTGCCCTTCGGGGACCAGGGGGGAAAACTGGTCCCTGGCCGATATACGGAGGTGGCTCATCACCGCACCCCCACGCTGGGAAGCGCCGTATGTCTCTCCGATAGTGATAACGTATCCCTGGGAGACGAGTATGTGCCCAATTATCTGAGATGCAAGTACGTTTCCCTGGCCGCCGACGCCACCGATAATAACGTTGAAAGGGTCTTTTTCAAAGGACATTTAAGGGGCCTCCTTCCGGATCGCAGACGTAGGGCAAATCTCAGCACAGACTCCGCATCCGGTGCAGATAGCCTCGTCAATACGGGCCTTTCCTGTATCCTTATCCCACACTAACCCCGGGCACTTGAAAACGCGAGTGCACAAGCGGTTGCAGCCGCAATTCCCACCCAGGCAGAGCTCTGGGTCGATATACATGTGATAAAGTCTTTGTTGGTGCCGGCTGCGAACTAAGGCGCACACCTGTCTCAGGATCAGGACCTTCACGCCTTCATCATCCTGAAGGAGTCTCAGGATGGTCTCAGTTGTTGCCTTCATGTCAAATGGGTCGGCCACTTCCACACTCGCTCCCAGTGACTCGCAAATAGCTCTAAGATCCAGGACCGGAGCCTTATCCCCTGTGGCTGTTCGGCCTGTCCCGGGGTGGGGCTGAAAGCCGGTCATGGCTGTCGCGCTGTTGTCCAGAAGAAGGAGCAGAAAATTTGACCCGTTGTAACGTGCATTGGCCAGGGCCGGCATGACAGCGTGATAAAAGGTCGAGTCGCCACACACGGCAATCAGGGGCTGATCCAGGCCAAAAGCCTCAAGCTGGCCGAATCCGCAGGCCAGACCGGTCCCGGAACCCATGGCGTGCAGTGTCTTCATCTGACCAAATCCGGTAGGGCCCATACCAAGGGAATAGCAACCGATATCACCGAGTACGAAGCCGTCACGGCCATCTAATGCCAGGGCGTTCTTGACTGCCCAGTATGTTGCTCGATGCGGGCAGCCCGCGCAGAAGCCAAGCTTTCTTTCCGGAACAAGGTCCGAGGCAGCCTCTCTGGCCTTAAGAGAGTACCCGGGCGGCCGTGGCTCGTATGCAACTTCAAGGAGGTCCTGAATAGTGTTGGTAACGATGTCGGGATTTAGCTCGCCCACATCGGGAACAGTCTGTGTCGCCTTGCCTATAAAATTCTTGAGGCCAAGAGCGTGACAATTCTGGGCGAAAAGCTCTTTTACATTGCCTTCCAGGAAGGGGTTTACCTCCTCTATGAACAGTACCTGATCGGCTTTTTTAAGGTGATCGAGTACAAGCTGCTCGGGCAGTGGCCACGTGGTGCCCAGTTTGAGGATGCCAACCCTGTCATCCACATCCAGGTTCACCACTGCGTCCAGAC
The DNA here is from genome assembly GCA_030612945.1 of Desulfobacteraceae bacterium. Taxonomy (GTDB): domain Bacteria; phylum Desulfobacterota; class DSM-4660; order Desulfatiglandales; family Desulfatiglandaceae; genus 4484-190-2. Next base: position 3,479 of record JAUWMY010000020.1, on the reverse strand, counting down.
AGTACATCCACCCGCTGCCACAGGTGATTATCAGAAGCTCGGGTTCCTGTGGACCTCGGTACAAATTAAAAAGGGATTGCTCGAACAGTTGGCCCGCACGCCTGAGCTTTTCGCGAAGGGCCTTGTGGTTGAGCAATACCGGTAAGGTTATGCGGGGGCGGGAAGTGTCGAAATGTGGCTTGTGAGCCAGCCGGGGCAGTTCATCAAGCCGTACATTGCCCCGGGCGTGAGAGACGCGGGTGACGCTGCGGACCAAAACAGGAAGGCGCAAATCTTCAGAGAGATCGAATGCCCATTTGGTCATCTCCTTGGTTTCCTGGAAGGTGGCGGGCTCAAGGAGGGGCAGGTCTCCCAGCCTGGCAAAGCCCCGGGAATCTTCCTCATTGCTTGATGAGAGGGCTCCAGGGTCGTCCGCGACCACAACGACCAACCCTCCCTCACACCCGGTCAAGTTGAGGTTGAGCAGGAAGTCCGAGGCCACGTTGAGCCCGTTTTGTTTCATACTGCAAAGGCCCCTGAGCCCCGCAAAAGAAGCGGCCGTTGCCACCTCCAGGGCTACTTTCTCATTAACCGACCACTCAACATGAATCCCCGCTTCCTTGGCTACCCTGGAAAGGGAGCCGACTATTTCGGACGAGGGATTTCCAGGGTAAGCCGCGCACACCTTGACACCAGCCTCTAAAGCCCCACGGGCAATAGCCTCATTTCCCATAAGAAGCACGATTTTTCCGGGTGCGTCCTGGGCAATTGTGCTCATATCCTAACCCTACAACGACATTTATCTCTAACCATAATGCGTCTTTTTTAAACTTGTTTGTTTAGTTATCACGTAGGTGTTCCGGGTTCCGAGTTGCGTGTTGTTAATCGGAAATAATCCTTTTTTATAACCCGTACACTGTAACCCGCAATGCGCAACCCGTAACTTGCAATAATATCGCATGATACAAAAACAAGCTACTGCTAACTTAAGCTGGTAAGTTGCGTTGTCGGGCTAATCTCCTGGGAATGCTTGTTTTAAAAAATTGCTGTTGGTTTCTAAAATGTATGATGATATGGATAATCAAAAAAGTATTATATGGAAATAACTGAATGTAAAGGAAAAAGAATTTTTGTGATATCGCAATGGAGATTGGGACTTTGGTCTTTGACATTTACTTACCCTGTTAGATAAAGAAGGAGAGGTGGAATGACTTATGATAATATTCTTTATGAGGAAAAAGAAAAAATTGGATTACTCACACTGAACAGACCCGAAAAGCGAAATGCATTATCAGTTGATCTCCTTAGGGAGTTTTCTTCTTGCCTAAGAAAGGCGGAAAAAGAAAAGAACGCACATGTGATCATTGTGAAAGGTGCAGGCCCTGCCTTTTGCGCGGGACATGATATGAAAGAGATTCTTGACAATGAATTGAATGATATCCGTCATCTTTTTCAGACTTGCCTGGACCTGATGATACTGATTCATTCCATTCCACAGCCCGTCATTGCACAAGTCCATGGGATCGCCACAGCTGCAGGTTGCCAGCTGGTAGCCGCATGCGATCTGGTGATCGCGGAAGAGGGTGCCCAGTTTGCCACCCCGGGTGTCAAGATTGGTCTTTTTTGTACAACACCAATGGTCGCCCTTAGTCGGGCGGTGGGACGGAAGAAGGCGCTGGAGATGGTGCTTACCGGAAATTTCATAAGTGCCCAGGAGGCTATGGCACACGGTTTGGTCAACCGGGTGGTGTCGGAGCAGGGTTTAGAAGGTGAAACGTGGGAATTTGCAAAGGAAATTGCCCAATACAGCCTTGTAACCGTGGGGCTTGGCAAGCAAGCATTTTACCAACAGATTGAGATGGGTGAAAAGCAGGCCTATCAATACGGCAAGGAGGTAATATCCGCTAACGCTGTCATGGCCGATGCCGTGGAAGGAATGAGTGCATTTTTTGAAAAAAGAACACCGGTCTGGAAAGAGAAATGATTATCCAAGGTGTCTTATTTGACTTTGACGGGACCTTAACAGTCCCCGGAGCCCTTGATTTTAGGAAAATTTTCTCAATAAGCCATCGTCCTGTTTTTCGAGAAGACGTTATATAGGCCCATGAAGTCAAAGGCCAACCTGAATAGTTTTTCTAACATAAGTGATATTGACAGAGGGGGATAGTTATGAACGTATCCAATATCATTAAACGCCATGTAACCGAAATTCCTGAAAAAACGGCCATTATCTTTAATGATCGCCGTATCTCTTACTCCGAACTGGACGGCCTGATCAATCAGGCTGCGGATGGGCTCTTAAAGATGGGTTTGAAGCGGGGAGATGTGCTTTCTCTTTTTATGCCCAGTCTGCCGGAGCTGATCATCGGTTATTTAGGGACGGTTCGGGCGGGAGTGACCGTGAACGTAGTCAATGCCATGCTCCGGGAACAGGAAGTAGGGTACATCCTCAAGGATTGTCAAACGCGTGCGGTAATTGTGGACCATACGCGACTTCCTATCATTGAGTCGGTGAGACACGAGCTGGGATCCTTGGAGCAGGTTATTGTACATGGAGACTCGGATGGGGACAAATATCCTACCTTTGAATCAATTCTGGCTAAGGGTAGTGACAAATTCGAACCGGAAGGGACCAAAGGGAGCGATCTGTGCCATTTGATGTACACATCGGGCACAACCGGCTGGCCAAAAGGCGTTATGGCCACTCACCTCAACATCTGGCATAATTCCACCGAGTTCGGGAAGGTTCACTTCAAACTGGAAGACACTATCATGGTGGCTACACCTATCTTCCACTGCTGGGGCCTTATCAACGGTACTTTCGGGATGCTCTCAAGAGGCGGTACCGTGATCACGGTGGAGCGTTTCTATCCTGATCAAGCACTGAACAACATTCAACGGCTGAAGCCAACGGTTTTCCAAGGGGTACCACCCATGTACAACCTCATGCTCAAGGACCCGGAACTTGATAGGAGGGACATCTCTTCGGTTGTATTTTGCCTGTCAGCGGCCACTAAAATGCCTGAGAACCTGATCCGTCAGATAGAGGAGATCTTGGGATGGCGTTACGCAGAGGCATGGGGACTCACAGAATCCTCCTGTGTGGGCACGACTGCACCTTATACTGAGACCCGAATCGGCTCCTGTGGTAAGGGGATGGATGATGCCGAGATCAAGGTTATAGATGAAAAGGGCAACACATTACCAACCGGTGAACAAGGAGAATTGTGCGTTAAGGGCACTTGCGTTACTAACGGCTACCTCAACAAACCGGAGGTCACAGCAGAAGTTTTTAATTCGGAAGGCTGGTTCCGTGCGGGCGACATTGCTTACATAGATGAAGATGGATATGCCTACATTGTTGACCGGAAAAAAGACATGATCAACGTGGGCGGCGAAAAGGTAGTTCCTTCAGAAGTTGAAGACATGATGCTTGTGCACCCCAAGATCAAGGACCTGGTTATCGTGGGCATCCCCGATGACCTTAAAGGCGAAGCCCC
>JAUWMY010000018.1 GCA_030612945.1 Desulfobacteraceae bacterium | reverse complement strand
TAGTTAAACGATTAGCTACCGCGTTATTCCGGTTTTGGTATGTAATTTGCTGTCAAGTTTACCCGGTGGAGATACAACGCCTCAACAAGCCAGGATATATAAAGAGACGCGTTGCGATGCACAAGACGCTTAAGGCACTGTGCTGGGAGTCAACTGGGAGGCTGTCAGAGATAGTTAGTGTCAATCCGGAAATGAGATAGTTTTCCCAAGGTCAAGTCGAAAACCCCGGACTTTGAGCGGGGGAAGAGAATGAAAAGGGAATTTTTAGGAATGGATTCACAGACAATATTCAGCGGTACAATCTCCACTCTGGAAAGAGTCCTCGATGCGAGATCACTGAAACATAATTTGATTGTTTCAAATATCGCCAATGTGGACACTCCCAATTACAAAGCCTTTGATTTGGTTATTGAAGAGGAAATTGGAAAGACACTGGGAATAATAAAGGCCACGAGCCTTACGACAACTCACCCCGGACATCTTCCCGGGACAAAATCCCATGACGCCGGCCTAAAATCCAGAGTTACTGCCACACCTCCGTTGAGTATAAGAGGAGATGGCAATTCAGTGGACATTGATAAGGCGATGGCTGACATGGCTGAAAACAACCTGATGTATAACGCCCTGGCTCAGATTCTGTCTAAAAAGTTTACCGGGCTAAAAAGCGCAATTCAGGAAGGCAGGAGGTAAAAATGAATTTCTTGGACGCCCTACACATAAGTTCATCGGGTATGAGCGCTCAACGAGTTAGAATGAATGTGATCTCCAGTAATCTGGCCAATGCAAATACAACCCGTACACCACAGGGGGGGGCTTATCGAAGAAAAGATGTTGTATTTGCCACCCATCAGGGTTCAGGGCCGTTTCAAAGTATGTTGAAGTCTCAGACAGGTAGCCCATTATCAGGAGTGCGAGTCATTGGAATTATCACAGATCCCAGGGCACCGCAATTAAAATACGACCCTCAACACCCGGACGCAAATAGGCAGGGGTATGTGACAATGCCCAACGTGAATTTAGTAGAAGAAATGGTCAATATGATATCTGCCACCAGGAGCTATGAAGCAGGTGTAGCCGCTATCAATGCATCTAAGAGTATGGCCCTAAAAGCTCTTGAGATAGGTCGTTAGACATGAATGAGATTTCCCTTCAAAATAGTATAGAAACCGTACTGCCTGCCAGTATCAAAGATACACAAGGGACAGATAAAGCAGACGGGTCATTCACCGGCATATTGAAACATGCAATAAATACAGTAAATCAGGCCCAGATAGAAGCAGACCAGGCTGTCCAGGAACTGGCCACTGGCAACGAAAAAGATATTCATCAGACTATGATTGCCCTGGAAAAGGCAGAAGTATCTTTCCAATTGATGATGCAGGTACGAAATAAAATTGTGTCTGCTTATGAAGAAGTTATGCGAATGCAGATCTAATAGCTCGAGAAGGAAAATAAAACATGCCCTCTAATGATTTGGTAACCCAGTTAAAGACGCTATTAAAGAATCTCACTCCAGCAAAAAAGATTGCGCTCTTTACGCTTGTCACAGGTACAGTAATCAGTCTTATTTTCTTAGTTACCTGGGCAGGAAAACCGGACTTTCAACTCCTTTACTCAAATTTGGCTTCGGAAGATGCAGGAGCTATACTGGCCCAGTTAAAAGACAAAAAAATACATTACCAAATTTCTTCAAACGGAAGTTCAATTCTGATCCCGAGTGAACGAATCTATGAGACCAGGCTGGAATTGGCATCACAAGGCATTCCCCAAGGCAGTGGCGTTGGTTTTGAGATCTTTGACAATACAAAACTTGGAATGACAGAATTTGTCCAGAACGTAAATTACCAGAGAGCAATCCAGGGAGAGCTGTCTCGAACGATCAACGGTTTTTCTGAGATAGAAAGTTCAAGGGTTCACATTGTAATGCCATCAAAATCCCTTTTTATTGAAGAAGAAGAAGCGGCTACAGCTTCTGTGGTATTAAAAGTTCGTGGCGGTCGGCGTTTAAATGAAGAGAAGATTCAGGGGATTGTCCATCTTATTTCATCGAGTGTGTCCGGTCTCAGTCCAGAGAACGTTACCATAGTCGACAACTACGGCAAAATGCTGGCAGGTTTCAAATCCAGTTCACCAGTAGGAAAGACCAACTCTGATCAGTTGGAATTTCAACAAAAGGTCGAAAAAACCCTGGAAGATAGAGTAACTACAATGCTGGAGACTGCTTTGGGGCCTAACAAGGCGGTTGCAAGGGTATCCTGTCTACTGGATTTTACAAGGCTTGAAACAACAGAAGAAAAATATCAACCTGAGAACCAGGTTATTAGAAGCGAACAGGTCCTCAATGAGACATCCACCGCACAAATAACTGTGCCAATAGGTGTACCCGGTGTAGTTTCCAATCTCGCTGAGAATCAAACAGCCACAATTGAGACCACTGAACCTGCTGAGACTACTGACACCACTGAAAAAACTAAACCTCCAACGTTTCAAAAGCAAGACCGAACTGTTAATTATGAAATCGGCAAAGTAACAAGCCACACAGTACATCAGATGGGCACGATAAAAAGACTAACTGTGGCAGTTATTATAGATGGAACCTACAAGGCCGGTAAAGAGGTCACCGGAACAGGGGAGTTGAAATACACTCCCAGGACTCAAGAGGAAATGAAGCAATTTGAAGATATTGTAAAAAGAGCAGTAAATTTCGATGCCGCAAGGGGTGATGAGATAAAAGTTGCAAACATCCCCTTTGAAACTGCCAAGATGACTTCCCCCCAGGGGGAGGAAGCGGTGGCAGAGGCAGGTTGGCTTTTAATGTTAAAACAATACTCCTCTCACATAAAGTACGGCCTTTTGATCATGTTCTTATTATTCTCTTTTATTTTTGTTGTCCGACCGTTAGTTCAATGGCTAATTTCCAGTTCTATTGGTGAGGGGATTTTGTTAGGCCAACTTCCTAAGACGATTGAGGAAGTTGAAAGAGAATATGGTGGAGACCTAAAAAACCTGCCTTTTAGAAACAGGGCCTTGCAAATGATTTCAAACGATAAGGAACGTTCCGCAGACGTGATGCGAGATTGGCTGAAAGAGAGCTAAGTATGGATTCAAAGAATTTACCGGGCTCTCTAAAAGCAGCTATTCTCATTCAGTCCCTGGGAAAAGAGCCTTCACTGGAAATGCTCAACAGGCTTGATCCTGGCGAAAAGGAATTGATACAAAGTCATCTTTCCCAGATGGCGCCCATACCACAGGATTTGGCTGAAAAGGTGGCAGAAGAGTTTATAGCTTTGGCGGGCCATGGCAGCGCAGGCCGTATGCAGCAACCTATGGGAAGCAAGAATGCAAATGGCGATCAGGCCGATTCAGAATCTGAATTATCCAATCTTGAAGCAATTCAGTCCATGGACCCTGATCTTCTTTTAAAACTTGCAAAAAATGAGCATCCGCAGACTATCGCCATCACCCTTGCTCATGTCAAGCCACAGGTTGCCAGCAAAATCCTGGCAAAACTGCCGGATGAGATAAAACCGGATGTGGCGCTCAGGATCGCAAATCTGGGCAAGGTAAGTTCTGGAATGATCGAAGAAATAAATAAGGCCTTTGAAACCATCCTCAAAGACAATGAATCTTCCGGCGCCCGCAAAGTCGGCGGAATAAGTCAAATGGCGGACATACTGAACCAGACAGAAGGAACTGCAGCACAGTTGATTCTAGATGAGATTGAGAAAAGCGATCCGGAACTGGTAGCCAAAATAAGACAACAGATGTTTGTCTTTGACGATTTGACGTTGATCGATGACAGGGGGTTGCAGAAGGTTCTAAGAAGTGTTGAAACGAAAGAACTGGCAGTTTCCCTAAAGGCAGCGTCAGAAGAGGTCAAACAGAAGATATTCAAGAATATGTCAGAACGTGCGTCTGATATGCTGAGAGAAGAAGTAGAGGATATGGGGCCTGTCAGGATTAAAGAAGTAGAGGATGCACAGCAGACAATCACAAGAATAATTCAAGACATGGAAGAGAAAGGTGAATTAATAATTAGTGGCCGCGGAGGAGAGGAATTTATTTCATAGATCCATGAAAAACGAGCAAGCAGAGCATAAAAATTTATTCGAACTGCACTACTTTCCTGAGATTCCCATTACCCCACCATCAAAAAAGATGGGGCGGGTAGAGCAGGATAGCAGTTTTCAACCTGTTTCATTTGAAGGAGAGGGTGAGCTTTTTGCTGATTTGTCTGAACACTCTGTGATGAATTGGAAGCTTTCAGGAAATTCAAAAGAAAGCATCATGGAATTGAAAGGCCGGGCATATGCCCAGGGATTCACTGAAGGAGAAAAGGCCGGAGCAGATTCGGAAAAGCAGAATCTCAAGTCGGCATTAGATACACTTAGTCAGGTAGTCCAGCAGTTGGATGGAATTAGAAATGAAATATATCGTTATTCAGAAAAAGAGGTGGTAAGCCTGGCCATGAGTATTGCCAAAACAATTGTAAGGCATGAGGTCACTATAGACAAAAACGTTATTCTAAATGTTCTCAAACAAGCCCTTAAAAAAACAGTTGATTACGACAAAATAAAAATCCGGGTCAATCCTTCTGACTTACAGTTTCTGAAAACTCAAAATCATCAATTTTCACATCTTATTGATAACATGGGAAGCACAGTCTTTGAAGAGGATGAAGCGATTCTCATTGGCGGGTGTCTTATAGAAACAAATTCAGGTGACATAGACGCAAGAATTGACAAACAGTTTGAGGCAGTGGAAGAGGCGTTCAAATCTGAGTTTGCAAAAACAAACTCCCAACAAACCTGAAAATTATTCTTATGGATTCATTTATCGACCTAAGAAAATATCATATGGCTTTACAGGCCTCAAATCCCATCAAGGCTAACGGCAAAGTAACAAAAGTTGTTGGTTTGATTACTGAAGCGCAGGGACCTGCATCAAGGATAGGGACAATATGCGAAATCTTTCCCAAAGGGGACATGGCCAATAAGGTTAAGGCAGAGGTTCTGGGATTCAGAGACAATAAGGTTTTGCTTATGCCCCTCAGTGAATTTCGCGGAATTGCTCCTGGCAGCCGGGTAGTGGCCAAACAACAAAATGCATCAATAGGGGTGGGAGAAGGTCTTTTAGGGAGAGTGATTGATGGCCTTGGCAAACCCATAGACGGCAAAGGCCCTGTTAAGGTTGATAATGAGTACCCCATCTATACAGATCCCATGAATCCCCTGTTGAGGAATCGAATTAACCGACCTCTTGATATAGGAATCAGGGCTATCAATGGTGTTTTAACAATAGGCTGCGGACAGAGGATGGGCATTTTCTCAGGATCAGGGGTGGGAAAAAGTGTTCTTCTCGGTATGATTGCCCGCAAAACAACTGCTGATGTAAATGTAATCGCCCTGATAGGCGAGCGTGGTCGGGAGGTAAATGATTTCCTTGAAAGGGATCTCGGAAAAGAAGGCCTAAAACGGTCAGTAGTAGTTGTTGCCACCTCGGACCATCTCCCGCTAATCAGAATGAGAGGGGCTTTTATTGCTACAGCCATCGCTGAGTACTTCCGGGATTGCGGCAAGCAGGTTATTCTTATGATGGATTCCGTAACTCGATTTGCAACAGCGCAAAGAGAGGTTGGCCTGGCCACGGGAGAGCCGCCCACTACAAAAGGATATACACCTTCTGTTTTTGCTTTGCTGCCAAAACTGTTGGAGCGGGCAGGCACCTCTTCTAATCAAGGGACCATTACGGGCCTATACACCGTATTGGTTGAATCTGACGATATGAACGAACCCATTGCTGATGCCGTTAGGGCAATACTGGACGGGCATATTGTTCTTTCGAGAGATCTTGCCACACAAAGCCATTATCCAGCCATTGATATGTTAAACAGCGTTAGCCGTGTAATGGATGATATTACGGATCTAAAGCACAGGAAAAATGCCAAAAAGCTAAAGGCCGTTTTAGACACTTACAAAAAGGCGGAGGATCTGATCAATATCGGGGCATACGTGTCAGGTAGTAACGCCAAGATTGATTACGCAATTGATATGATTGACAGGGTAAATGGATATTTAAGACAGGATATCACTGAAAACGCCATTTTTGAGGACAGTATTAAGCAATTGGAAAGCCTGTTTAGCGAAAACCCGAAATCCACGTCCTCTGAGAGTGCTAAGAGATAAATGGCTCTGCCTACAAAAGCATGAAAGAGTACAGATTCAATCTGGAACCTGTCCTGAATCACCGTAGATTAGTTGAGGAGACTCTACAGAAGGACCTGGCAATATTAAAGATATCACTTATTGATGAAAACGAAAGACTAATAACTTACGAGGAAAGCAGAGTCAAGCTATTGGAAGAACTACATCAAATCCAGAAAGAAGGCACAACTACCTCCGATATCCTCCTGTACCTTCCATTCATTGAGCAGGTATCAAAAGATATTGAGAGGCAGAAAAAAAAGGTTGTAGAGTTTGAAAAAAAAGTTGAACAGAATCTCAAAGATTTGCTTGAAGCCACCAAGAACAAGAAAGCTCTCCAAAAACTGAAAGAGAAGTCATTTAAAACCTATAACCAGAAGTTGATAAAGAACGAACAGGACTTCCTCAATGAAGTGGCTGTTAGTCAATTTAACCGTGGAATAAGACCCCAGGAATAATAATATGCAAACAGACTTTTTTTTCCTGCAAGATATGAACAACTCCTTTCTGGTAAACTGCAAAGGCGAAACAGGAACAAGTGGGCCTATATCGGGATCTTTGAAAGGACCGAATACCCCAAAGCAGGAAGAAATGGAGTTTCTATCTGCTCTGATTGGAATCACACACGACCATGACTTTTCACAGGCAGGAGGAAGTCTTATACTACCGGATTTAGTCCTGGGAGAGGATATATCAGAAAATACCCGGTTGATAAATTTGGAGAAACTATCTGAGGGCGGAACACCAGGACTTAGAGTCGACGTCGCACCCATGGATTCAGAGCAGGCTGGGAAAGTAAATGCAAATTCGAATGAAGGTATCAGTGTGTCGTCCTTTATTGAAGGGCAAGAAAAAGACGGCCAAAAGATGAGGTACCCTATTCAGGTTGCTGATCAGGCAATGCAGAAAGCAGTTGGAGATGATGGCTCCAAGGTGTCATCGTTTTTTACTTCTACGGAGGAAGACGGGCTATCATTGAAAAACGCCATTCAGCTTGTCAATTTTACAACGCAAAAGGCAGATGGTGCCCCATGCAGTATCAGTGCCGGTGAAGGTGCAAGGCCGGATTCGATCTCAGGTAACGCCCACACTTGCTCGGATCAGATAGGAAGTGGGATCGAGAATGACAATACAAATTCAAATAAAATAATCAAGCTAAGCACCAATTTTGACCGCCCGGAAAATAATGCCCCATTTGAATTGAAAAACGTTGTCAAACCCCTTACTCCGGAAATAGAAAAAGCATCTATTCACCGAGAGGATAAAGGGGTCGAAAAAGAGCTTTTATTGAAGTTGCAAATGGATTCAAAACACCTATCTGAAGAGACGGGAATACGTGTTATACGTGCGGGCCAAAACCGTGCATCCGGGAATGTGAACCAGGCAGCGCCCTCCCACAATTTAAGCACAAAATCCCAAGAGAGTGACGAAGTCACTAAACATTTATCTAAGGAGCTGCCATTTGAGGAGATCTCTGACAAATCAAAGCCTGTCGTTCAGGATATGGGAGCCATGGGCAGAAGAACGGGCTTTTTTCATAAAGATCTGGCCGGCGCTAAAGCTGATGTCATGGGCGCTCAAACCAGGGAAAGCAGCCTTTCATTCTTAAACAGCCAGCCCCAGGAGAGAAGCCCTGAAATTATTTCACCGTCCAAAGACACTGACTTTTTCCAAAAACCGCTTCAAACAGAGATTATAAAGCAAGTAGTGGACAGGGCAGCAATGAATTTGAATAGTGGTCGAACGGTGATTAAAATAAACCTTAAGCCTGAATCTCTCGGGCACCTGCGCTTGCAAATAACAACTGAAAACCACCAGGTCATGTTGAAAATAATGACCGAGGTGCCTTTTGTAAAAGAAATCATAGAAAACAACATCAATCAGTTAAAGGCCGCTCTCCACGTTCATGGTCTGCAAATTGATGATTTTGATGTTTTTGTTGCTCATGATTCAGACCAACACGGAGGTAGATATGAGAATGCTAAATTCTCAGGCATGGGGAATGGGGCCATAGAAGAGGACATGGATGATATTTTGCCTGAAGAAGAGCAAGGCACTCAATTGGCTGCTGAAGTATCAGGTGAAAACCTCATAGATTTTTTTGCATAAAGGGATGGGAAAGCCGAAAGCCATTAAGATTTTTTAACAAATACAAATCATTAACAAGAGAATGGAGGTGATTAAGAAATGTCTGTTACCGGATTGGAAAATGTAAGTTCAGGTATAAATCCCACATCGAGTTCTGAAAGTAATATCCTCGGAAAAGATGACTTTTTGAATCTGCTTGTTACTCAACTCCGGCATCAAGACCCGCTAAGTCCTATGGAGAGCGCTGAATTCACATCTCAACTTGCCCAGTTCAGCTCATTAGAGCAAATGAGTAATGTCAATACAAACCTGGAGTTGTTGCAACTTTATCAAGCGTCAATCAATAATTCTCAGGCAGTGGGTTTCATAGGAAAGACCATCAAGGCCCTGGGCAACTCGGTCGGAGTCGCCGAAAGTGTTGCAGATAAGATTCATTTTGAGCTGGCTGAGAATGCCAGTGACGTTATTGCCCACATCTATGATTCTCACAGAAACCTTGTAAAAACCATACAACCCGGTGGTCTGAACGCAGGAGAACAGAGTGTGGAATGGGATGCCACCGATAATGATGGCAACAAGGTTCCTGACGGCACATATACATTTGAAGTGATAGCTACGGACACCGGCCAAAAACCGGTTAGCGTAACAACGATTATAACAGCTCTTGTAAGCGGTGTTGCATTCAAGGATAACATTACTTACTTGCTGGCAGGAAATCAGGAGGTCACTATCGGAAGTGTATTTGAAGTTATGGAAAAGTTAAAGTCAGCAAATGAAGAACTGACGGACTAACTCTAACACACCTTTTTAAGATAAGGAAGGAGGCTCAAAATGATAGGTTCATTATACTCAGGAATATCAGGGCTAAATGCTAACTCTCTGGAAATGTCAGTTATTGGAGACAACATTGCCAACATAAACACCACCTCATTCAAGGGCAACCGGTCTTCATTTGCCAGTGTCCTTAGCCAGTCCTTAGCAGGCTCTACTGGCAACGAAGTCGGCAGGGGAGTCCAGCTTTGGGGCATCAGTTCCTCCTGGAATCAGGGGTCAATAGAGACTACCAACAACCCGACAGACCTTGCTATTAATGGAAAAGGTTTTTTCACTGTCAGGGACAGGAACGACGGATCAATTTTCTATACGAGAGCCGGGGCGTTCAATTTTGATAACATCGGGAATCTAATAAATCCTGATGGCCTGATCGTTCAGGGATATGAAGCGACAAACGCAAACCCGGACGGCACTTTTACATTAGGGTCCGTCACAGATATAAATATTCCCCAGGAAAGCACCAGCCCCCCTCACGCCACTACTGAATTCGGGATGAATTTAAACCTTGATGCGGGGGCCTCTGTGGGTGATACATATACCACCACATTAACAACCTATGATTCTCTTGGAAACTCTATACCTGTAACCATCACATTTACCAATACAGGGGCCGGCGCATGGACTGCCGATGCTTCAATCCCGGCTTCAGCCGGAACCGGTGCCACCATCAGCGATCCAAATTTTACATTTGACACAAATGGAAATTTATTAACACCGGCAGCACCCGACCCAACAATATCATTAAACCTGACAAATGGAGCCACACCCCTACAGGCCTTCACCTGGGATATTTATGACGACTCCGGCGTTAGCCTCGGTGATATTACAGGGTATGCTGCTCCCTCTGTTACGGCCTTCCAGACCCAGGATGGTTATACTTCTGGTTCCCTCCGGGGTGTCTCAGTCGATGAGGATGGTGTTGTCACCGGTTCATACTCTAACGGACAGTTGGTGCCCCTTTATCAGGTTGTGCTTGCTGATTTTCCGAGTTACTGGGGCCTGGCAAAAATGGGCGACAACCTTTATGCAGAATCACGTGCCTCCGGGCAGCCTATACCTGGAACAGCTGGAACCGCCAGCCTGGGTAGCATCAGCCCTAGTGCCTTAGAAGGGTCAAACGTTGATCTGGCCACCGAGTTTGTCAAGATGATCACTGCCCAGCGAGCATTCCAGGCCAACTCAAGGGTCATAACTACCAGCGATGAAATATTGGCAGAATTAATCAACTTAAAACGCTAATAATAGTCTATGGGGGGGAGTGCTTCATCACTCTCCCCCCATTTAGGAACTTCAATATCCCGCATCAGATAAATCACATCCATTTACATATTCATCATCAAAAAAATACCGTCAAATCCTTGACAAATCTTACTGGAAGCTTGACGTAACAATTGCCCATGTATGGTCCCTACTTCCTGCGTCAATTCTATTGGTTCGAAGGCGAACCCATTAACAAACCATAAAGCTTCCAAAAAGCCCTAAAGTCGAGCTCTTTAACAGGCCTCGTCCCGTATAGACTGAGCGCGTATCTTGACAGTCAGCCCCATCTGCAACTTGGCACAATACTTGCTCAAATTAAAATTGTGCTTTACCAAAGAAAATGGAGGATAAAACATAAATGTCAAATAAACTTATGATCATTATGATGGGTCTACTTGTCCTACTATTGGTTGCCATTGGTGGCGGCCTTTTTATGATGTGGAGCAAAGTATCCGCACTTGATCAGGTGGTCAACCCTCCGAGTCAAGAGGAATCCCAGGAAGCAATCAAGGAGGAGAGTGAAGAGCCCAAAATTGGCCCCGTGTTTCCTCTTGATTCATTTATCGCTAATCTTGCAGATCCTGGCGGAAACAGATTCCTGAGGGCCACCATGGAACTAGAGCTGGACAATGATGACCTCACAAAGGAAATGGAAAAACGACTTCCTCAAATCAGGGACTGTATTCTGTTGATACTTCCCACCAGGACATATCAGGATATCCAAACTGTTGAAGGGAAAATAGCCCTGCGAGCTGAAATTATTGCCAAACTAAATGCTCTCCTTAAAAAGGAGGCAATTACCAACGTCTATTTCACGGAATTTGTGACTCAGTAAGGTGAAGATTCGATGTCCGAACAAATTTTATCTCAAGAAGAAGTAGGAGCCCTCCTTTCTGCTATGGAAAATGGAGATGTTGCCCTGGAGAGCGATGAAAAGGGAGACTCACCGGTTGAATCCTACGACTTGACTTCCAAGCGAATCATGCTGCGGGATCAGTTTGCTGCGCTTGACCAGGTATATGATAGATTTAAGACATCACTTTCAAATTCACTCTCTTCCTCTTTGCAGAGGCCGGTTAATCTGGAGCTTGTATCATCGGAGATGGCCAAGTTCGGAGAATTTATGAGCGCTTTTCATAATCCCACGAGTTTCAATATGTTTGGTATGGAGCCGCTCATCGGAACTGCACTGCTGGCCATAGAACCGGGTCTTATATTCTCCTTGATCGATTGCATGTTTGGAGGAGATGGAAAGCCCCTTTCAGAGATAAGAGAATTTACTGTCATCGAGCAAAGAATGATCCACAATTTTGCTGATGATGTGCTCAAGAACTGGGAGAAAGCCTGGGAATGTGTCGATAGTCTAAAATGCTCCTTGAAGCACACTGAAACTAAACCTGAATTCGTCCACATGTTTGGTCCTGATGATTCCGTAATAGTTGCTGTTTTTTCCATAAATGGAGAGGAGTTTTCAGGGAATATTCATTGGTGCATATCCCACCTTATGCTGGAACCAATCAAGGACAAACTTTCGTCTGATCGCCTGGTGGGGGCAGATCCTGAGAACAGGTGGGGTGCTTCGATTCAGGAACTATTGACAAAAACTCAGGTCAAAATTACCGCAGAACTCGGGAAGACAACGAATCATGCTGTTCGCTACTTGCTGAATCTTAGATTGGGAGATGTTATTAAACTTAACACGGGGCCAAGGGATCCTGTTACAATTACAGTTGAGGAAATTCCAAAGTACCTGGGATTTCCTGGAGTTTTAAAAGGTAACCGAGCAGTTCAAATTTCAGAATTACTTCGCCAGGATGGAGGTATAAATAAGGATGGCTAAAGACGACAAAAGCGTTGGAGCGGCCGACTTGAATGCTGCTGATAAAACTTCGGAAGGCAGAAAAATACAAGACGTTACTGAAACCTCGACCAATGAGACAGGTACAAAAAACCTCCCGGACATATCTTCGGATTCCGAAGGGGATTCAAGTAAAAAGCCCTATGCATTTTCTGACCTGGACAAGGCACAGGTCTCTGAGCCACAGGACAACATAGATTTCATTCTTGATATCCCTTTGGAGATAAGCGTTGAATTAGGTCGGAATAAGATGCTGATAAACGATCTACTCACACTCGGGCAAGGCTCAGTTATTGGTCTGACAAAACTCGCAGGAGAAACATTGGAAGTACTTGCCAATCAGAGATTGATTGCAAGGGGAGAGGTCGTTGTGGTTGACGAAAAATATGGCATACGGCTCACCGAGATAGTGAGCCCAACAGAGCGGATCGAGAGGCTGAAATGAATTACCATCCCGATCTGATTTCAACCTCCCTGAAAATGCTGATTGTCCTGGCTATTCTCGTGGGCGGGCTATTAATAACATTTTACTATACGAGACGCAAATTTGGAAAACAGATCGGGGGGTCGAAGGGAAAGCTTATCAGGGTTCTTGGGAACACATATATTGGAGTCAAAAAACAAATCTCTCTGGTTGAAATCCCGGGAGCAGTATTGGTTCTGGGACTTTCGAGCGACAATATTTCTCTTCTTGCAAAGATAGATGATGAAGAAATCTTAGGAAATATCAAAACATTTGAAGAGGCCAAAATATTACCTTCATTTTCAGATCAACTACAGAAACTGTCATCAAGATTCAAAGGTCACACAAACGACGAATAACAAACGTCTTTTATGAATTGTTATTTTTAGTCGAAGTGGAGCATTTTAATGGCTAAGACTTTAAACCCGTTTATCGTCATATCGTTACTGTTTATAGCCTCTATGATACTTGTACCTGACACGTGTTGGGCCATAAATCCAACAACCGCTACACCATACTTGAGCATTGGCATAGACAAGTCGAACAGTCCGGGCGACGTGGCTGTCGTTATCCAGATTTTCGCATTATTAACTGTCCTCTCTCTGGCTCCCGCAATTCTTGTAATGCTGACATCATTTACCAGGATTGCAATCGTGCTTTCTCTTCTTCGTCAAGCCATGGGAACCCATCAGATGCCACCGAATCAGATAATATTAGGCCTGGCACTGTTTCTTACTTTTTTCATTATGACCCCGGTTTGGGAAACGGTCAATGAACAGGCGCTTCAACCATATCTCAAAAAAGAAATAACTCAAGAGCAGGCATTAAAAAAAGCCTTTGAGCCCATAAGGTCTTTTATGTTTAAGCAGACAAGGGAAAAAGACCTGGCCCTTTTAGTTGACATAGCGCATATAGACAGACCTAAGAATACAGATGATATTCCTACTACCGTGCTCATACCTTCTTTCATAATTAGCGAGCTAAAAACAGCATTCCAGATCGGTTTTTTAATCTACGTACCTTTTTTGATTATTGACATGGTGGTTGCGAGTATTCTTCTTTCCATGGGTATGATGATGCTGCCTCCTATCATGATATCGCTACCATTTAAGCTGATGTTATTTGTACTGGCTGATGGATGGTATCTTATTGTTGGTTCTTTAGTAAAGGGTTTTGGGTAATAAAATATGTCACCGGAATTTGTTACAGGTTTCTTCATAGAAGCTTTAAAAACGGCCATGCTACTGGCCGCGC
Organism: Desulfobacteraceae bacterium; assembly: GCA_030612945.1. GTDB lineage: Bacteria > Desulfobacterota > DSM-4660 > Desulfatiglandales > Desulfatiglandaceae > 4484-190-2. The sequence goes on along the minus strand of JAUWMY010000018.1, from coordinate 251 downwards.
CATGTTTGGTCTTTGGTTTGTTTGCAGGTGTCCTGATCAGTATGTTTCAGGCTGCCACCCAGATTAATGAAATGACTTTGGTCTTTATCCCGAAAATGCTGGCAGTAGGAATCGCCCTGCTTATTTTCTTTCCATGGATGCTTCAGATCATTATTGATTTTGCGCAAAATACTTTTACTAATGTAGCAACACATATTCATTAAGGATTCTGGATATTTATAGCTCTTAAGATAATGTTTTTGGGGTTTACC
>JAUWMY010000254.1 GCA_030612945.1 Desulfobacteraceae bacterium | reverse complement strand
TCCTTTGGAATGGGATGAGAATTTTGCTATACACGGGGCAGATGAAATAGAGGGCGGATTGACCGATAAGCACTGGAAACTAATTTATTATCTCCGAGATAACTTCAAAAAAAATAATTCCGTTCCAACATTATACGAGTGTTGTGAGGCGAATCAGATCGAACTGGACGAGCTTGAGAGACTTTTTCCGCGCGGGTATCATCGGGGTTTGGTCAAAATTGCCGGCTTGAGAGTATTACTGTCATGTCAACTTTGATGGCGTTGTGGAAGTTTGGTGACGTCCATTTGTAAATTAGTTGTCGGCTTAGTGTGTTGATTATATTGTATTTATTATGCCGTGATCAGACAAGTTGGAAAAGATAGCTAATCTGCTTGACCGGGTTACCTATTTACCAATGAACGTTAAAAGCTCCCCCTTTACAACTTAAATCTACAAAACATCAATTTTGATGACCTGCATCTCTTTTCCTGAGCTTGTTAACCAACAGGTGAGCCTGACGGATGGGTTCAGGTATCCTGTATCGGCCCCCACAGTTCAAAACCATTTTTACTGCATCTTTAATTGTAATCGCATATCCCGGAGAAACAAAAAGCGGTTTTACGTTGGTTCTTGTTCTTACGACCGCTCCGATCTCCCGGCTCTTATAAAAAAGCGGGCTGAAGTTGCCTCTGTATTGACCTACCTCGGAAAAGTCGCCAACAAGACGTTTTTTTGCACAACCTATAGTTGGTTTTTCGATCAAAAGACCGATGTGGGAAGCCAGCCCTAAACCTCTGGGATGCGCAATACCCTGGCCGTCACAAAGAAGCAGATCTGGATTGCTTTCAAGCTTCTTGACGGCTTCTAAAACAATGGGGATTTCCCGAAAACTCAAAAGACCCGGAATATACGGAAAGTTTGTTATACCTTTGACCCATTTTTCTTCCACTTTTTTAAGCGACGGATAACTCAAGACAACGACACCGGCCCATACATTATTTGATTTTTTAGAGCAGGAAACGTCGGCTCCGGCAATATGCCTGATACTGTGGGACAGGTTTGAGAAGACAAGCTTAGGGTAAAGAGCTTTCTGAATTTCAATCGCTTCATGATAGGAAATGTTCCAGGAATGTAAATGTCTAATCTTCATGAAATAAACCATTCCTATTTACAACAAGCGCAGGGTCAAAAGCCGGTGCTGCCTCGTAGGCGATGAAGCCTGCCGAAATAATCCGCAGGGGATTGCGGAAATGCAGCCAACACTACTGAGCGGCATCGTGAATCACAACACCATTTATCATATCATCAATATTTATCATGCGCCTGAGCTTTTTATTGTCGAACGATGGAAGTCACTTGCCTCTATAGAGCGCCGGCAGAATAGAGATCAGGTGCTGTCTTGTTATGCAACATAATGCATCAATTTCTCCCCCCTGCACTCCTTGATAATATGAACTTATAAACTGAAGAACGCAAAACGCAAAGAACGATAGAGCTTTCATTTCGATGCAAGTGCGGGATGAAATCGGCAAAATAGATTTTTTAGCTTCTAGAGGTTGTATTTCAGAGCGAATTCTTTAATAATAAAGATATTAAACAACCAAGAACTTGTAAACCCTGATGTCCTTGAGGCGGCTTGCAATATGATGGTCCTGGGGCCGGCAAAAGGAAGATAAGCAGTCTGAGGCAAAAGATGCAAGGTTGGATAGTGCCACCGCCGAAAGAGCCCACGAAAAGCAGAGCGGAATTTACAAAGGAAAGACATAAGAAAGTAGAGTGGCTGATCAGGCGGGGATATCTCAGGTCGGAGCGGATAAAGGAGGCGATGCTGCGCGTCCCGAGGGAAGATTTCATACCGCATATGTACAAGGACTATGCATATCGGGAAGTTCCTCTACCGATTCCTGGCCAAGAGGCAACTATATCATGCCCACACAGTTACCCACTCTTTTATGAGCCCCTGGGCCTGGATAAGGACCACAAATTTCTCGAAGTTGGTCTTGGGTCTGGCTATGGCACCGCACTGGCAAGGGAGATAGTTGGGCCAGACGGTTTGGTTGTATCCATTGAAATCGATCCGTTGACCTTTGAATTTGCTAAAAGCAATCTGGAAAAAGCAGGCTATAATGATATTGTACTCATCAAAGAGGACGGGGCTTTGGGATACCGAGAGATGTCTCCCTATTGCAGAATTGCTATCACCGCAGCATGCAACAAGATTCCTCCTCCTTTGATAGAACAGCTTAGGATAGGGGGAAGACTTATTGGGCCCGTGAAAAAATATAGGACTCAACATCTTGTTTTGCTTGCAAAAAATGACGATGGCATCATAAAAGAGGTTGTCTGTGAAGTTCTGTATGTTTCCTTAAGAGGAAGGTATGAGGACAAACAAGACTAATCGTCTTTATCGGCATCTTCTTCAAGCTGAACCAGCTTATGATAAATCTCTTCAAGAGTATCTGTTCCTCGATTACTTTTCCGGGGCGCTATCGGAGCGGCTTCGCATCCGGGGCTTCCCTGTGTATGGTCTGGAGAAGATCTGTCCTAAGCGCCTGATGTCCTTTCAGGATCGGGAGGGATTTTCCCTCGCGCTTGGAGTAATCCGGTCGGCTTCACCGGACATGCTGGAGATTTCCACGCCGCTGCGCCAAAAAAACAAGGTCGCCAGCTTGCGTGTCGGCGATCTGCGGCTCGACCTTGAAACCGGGGAAAAACTGCTTTGACCTAAAATCGCACACTTATTATCTTGACGTAAGGCGCATAAGACGAACGGCCGTCCTCTATAAACTTCAGATGAGGACACCCGACTCGCCAGCCTTCCGGGCCGCGATTAAGCAAGGCCGCTTCGGTTTGGATGGGCTTCCGGGCAGGTATATTGTTCACAGTATAAGCTACAAAAAAGTACACCCCACATGCCACAGCTCCACCGACGGCAATGGTCATCGATAGATTTACATCCGATGCGGCGGGTGTGCCGGAGGGGGCCAGGATCAGCGCCATACATAAGGCCGCCGGAAGAAAGATTTTTGTCATTCGATCCATAATAAACGAGAACTCCTCTTTTGTTCAAAAAAGTATATCATATACCCGGCCACTTGACACACCACCGGGGTCACCATTTCTTTCACGGATTTTCGCAGCCCTGGAGGAATCTGGACTAAATTTGATCCTGATGATTTTACCATACAAAAATTCTTAAGCAGTGAAGAGACAAGAAAAAACAATGGAAGATTCTCGTTAAAGGAGGCCTTTTTTCAAGCGTCAGGCCGAATCAGGTTCACTATGCTATTGCAGAATTGGAAAAGACAGGCAAGCTTGATTGCGTTATTACGCAGAACATAGACGATCTTCACCAGAAGGCGGGAAATTCTCCTGATAAGGTTTTTGAATTACATGGAAACATGAAACTGGTTAGATGTCTGAGCTGCGGAGAACAATATAATGTGGAATATATCAAGGAAAAACTAAAAAAAGGGATTGAAATTCCGGACTGTGAGAAATGTCACGGTATTTTAAAGCCGGATATTGTCTTCTTTGGCGAAGCTCTTCCATCCAGGGTACAGGATGCCGCTATTAAACACTCCAGAAATTGTGATCTTTTGATTGCTATAGGCTCTTCCCTTGTAGTCTATCCTGCAGCTTTTATACCGGTATATGCAAAAGAAGCAGGCGCGAAACTGGTTATCATAAATATCGGCAAGACGCCATGTGACGAGCTTGCGGACATAGTCATAAATAGCAAGGCCGGCGAGACAATGGCGAAAATAGTAAAAACATCAAAAGCCGTCTGATACACCGAAGTGGCCCGCGTACATTCTGCATGGCTTCATTAAGAAGACAAGAAAGATTCCTAAGAAGGAACTCAACACAGCCAGATCCCGACTTAAGCGCATTTTGTTTTCTGCCTGACTGCCGGCAGGCAAGTGACCCGCAGAATATCGAACAAGAAATGTCGAATAATGAGAGGACGTAAAGTAAGATTCTGGGTACAGGATACTCTTTTATTTAAAATATCTCTTACTATATAACAATAAACTATCCACACTTTTTAAAAGCACAGGGGCAAGGTCCATCACTTGCTCAAATATATCGTAGATAGTTTCAGGTTTGTATTCGTGGGCAATCTCGTTTCTTAAAATACGAATCTTAATAAAATCGTCAGCAGACTCGACAACTCCCTTTTTCTCTGCGCGATTGATTCTGTCCCGCACGGTCCCAGCCTCTTCAAGATCCAAGACGTCAAAGAACCTTAAAATCTTTTGGATGATGATATCACTCAGCCTCGCGAATCTGCTGGTCAGAGCTTCAAAACTTTCCAGTTCTTCATAGGTGAAACCAATTTTCACTCCAATCCGGCAACATTTCTCATAGGAGTACTGGAGGACATCTCTTGCGTTTTCTAACTGTGCAAGCTCCTGGTTAAGAACTTCCTTAATATTGTTCATTCCAGTCGTACTCCTTGTTCTAAAGCCAGACGAACAAAAGGCTGGCTGGCATCGCTTGCAATAACAAGATCAATCTTCTGTTCTTCCATCTTTTCGAAAAGCGTTTGTTTGATTTTAAGTTTATCACCATACGTTAATCTTCTGGAAAGAATCAGCAGGTCAATGTCTCCACCCTTCTTGCTGTCGTCTGCGCGTGACCCGAAAAGGTAGATTGCAGCATCGGGCTCAAGAGAATGGATTGCTTTTTTAATGATCTGAATTTCAAACTTTTTGAGACGCATAATTTTTCTTGGAAATACGATAGTAATAAGGGACATCCTTGTGACATTGTTGTAAATAATCAAGTAGTTCCCGATCATTGTCAAGAACTTTCGTAAATTCTCAATAAGTTCTGGTAATAAACGCCTGC
>JAUWMY010000304.1 GCA_030612945.1 Desulfobacteraceae bacterium | reverse complement strand
CACAGAGGGCCTACTTAGTGCCCCAACGAAAATCCCGTTCAGGCACGATTTTGGATTAATGCAGGCAGGGAGGCTGTCTGAGAATAAGATATTTTTTCCCTGGTAGAGATATAAGCAATAAGAACTATTCCTTTAAACCAGTACCCAGTACCGGATACCAAGTACCGCCTCAATTGAACTTAACTCAATTGAGGTTATGGCTTCCCGATATGCCGTTATTCTCTCTGTGCTCATCTCATTTGACTTTTGTCTGAAGATGCCCGGAGAGAAGATGCACGCACATTCGAGAAGCCTTATTTTTGAAACCCCGATTCCTGGGGCTTTTAAAAATATCAATAAATTCCAGGACTTCACCAATATCCAAATATCATAGCTTTAATTATGAATTTAATCATGGAAAGTAAATTGTAAAGCCCGGGGTATGTATATTTTTCTACCTGTGCGGTTAGATGTAACTCAGGTTCAAAGTTTCATAGTTCACACCTGCCCTCCCCATCCCGAGACCGGGACGGGATCGGGAGGCGCCACTTGATATGCCTTCTTGAAACGATCGCACTGAATTTTACGCCAGGAGGTTTTACGCAATGGGGGAGGAAAGTCAGGTCTGGGCCAGGGGCTCAAGGTTAACTGATGAGAACTGCACGGTTTTGAGATATCGAGATGTGGCACATTGCGCGTAACTACTGCCGTTCATAGATTCATCAATTTTGACATTGGGGTTTTGGATTTGATTTGACATTTGGATTTTGTCATTTGAACTTTATTCCATAAGGATGATCACCAGGGTGGTTGGTCTTCAGCGAATACTCTGATTTTTGTCTTGACGTCTTCAAAACTGTCGGTACATTCACCAAGCCATTTAACGTGGAAGTACTTTGTAACCGGTTTTGCTTTTTCAGCAAAGACCGTTACCTCAAAACAATATTGCCCTCTGAGAAACCTGGTTTCCTGGGCTGATGGGGCAACAGTCACCAAAAGCCTGAACGCATGAGGGTCCGTTGTGCTCAAGCAACCCAGGTTAAAGTGGTAGGGTTTCAGTGGCACCAGGTCTCTTTCTTCAACGGGCTTGCCAGTAGCAGGTCGTGACAATTCATCAAGGACCCATTCGAGACCCAGGGGGATCCAGTTTGTTTGTTTTTGCCATTTGCCAGCATCATACCTGCCAACGGTCATCACAACGGGTTGGCAGCTTTTCGCGAGGGTTTCGCCAATGTTCTCCAATAAAACATTAACAAAAAAAACAGAGCCGACCCTTTGGCTCGTAGTTGGGTGGAATTCAGGTGCTTTCTGAAATAAGGGGGAAGTCAATTCAAACGGCATGATTTGCAAATTGGGACGTTCCAGCCACGTTAGTATTCCCGGGTGATCCCCCGCCCATACAACGGCGCTGAACGTGGCTATGGCCGCCAGGCCAATCCAGTTTGATTGGATGATTAAGATAAAAGCGACCGCAAGAGCAAGAACGACATTTGCAGCAGCAAGTACCATAGTCAACGGGGTCCATGATGAGTTCATATATCATTCTCTCCTAAGTTAGTTCGCTCCGCTCATCCCGCCATGGCGGGATTGGAATAATGGAATATTGGAATATTGGGTTAGTTAGTGTTGCGTTTTGCAAGATGCGTGTTGCGGGTTTAATGCGCAAGTGAATCCTATCTCGTAACTCGTAACACGAAACTCGTAACATTCCATGTGGCTGGCATAAAAAAAGATGCCATTAAAAACCCTTTATTTCAATAAGTTGTAGAATTTCCAAGCAAGTTCTCAATAAGTCCGGGCTGTATTAGAAAAATCCCCCTCAGTCCCCCTTTGCAAAAGGGGGAAGCAGCCGGAATGCCCAGATTTATTGAGATGTTACATTTCCAAGACGTTAAAATAGGGAGCCTAAACCCCCTAATTGGTGTGTAACTGTAACTTCTCAATAAGTTCGGGTGGAGTTTATCCGTAAGGATTTTATCCCGCCTCTAGCGGGACGCCTAAACTCCGAAAGGGAATACAGCCATTGTCATTCGCTCAAGGCATTAATCCGGTTGTGAACGCCCTAACTTATTGAGAAGTTACGTGTAACCACTACAACTTCTTGAAATGTTGCGACAATCTCAGATAAACCCGCAACTTTTTTTGTTTTTTATGGGGTGAGTGACGGGACTTGAACCCGCGGCATCTGGGGCCACAACCCAGTGCTCTACCAGCTGAGCTACACCCACCACAAAGAAATACTTCTACACAACTTTAAATAATTTTGCAAGCCCATTTCTTATGTTCACAAATATTTGACGCTATGAAAAATTTTCACTATATTACCGGAAACTAGTTCGCTTCGCTCATCCCCTCTGAAACAGCGGGGAGAACAATGGAATATTAGGCCCTTATAAAAAATATTGTGCGCAAAAGGGCCACAAATTTAGATTCCAACAGCGAAGCGCTCTGTTGCAAATAAATTGAGGAATTTAGGAATTCAGGAATTAGATTGAAACGGTTGTTTTTAATTCCTCAATTCCGGTTTATCCGGGTTAGGATTAGTTAGTGTTGCGTGTTGCAAGATGCGTGTTACGGGTTTAATGCGCAAGTGAATCCTATCTCGTAACTCGTAACACGAAACTCGTAACATTCCATGTGCTGGCATAAAAAAAGATGCCATTAAAGATCCTTCATTTTCCCGCCACCGCGGGATACGATTTCCGAGACGTCAATAATAATGGCAAAGGAGAATTCCAAATAATGACTAACCAGAAACAGTCCCTGTTCAAAAAGATACCATCGGTAGACCGTCTATTGATGAGCCCCGGGCTAAAAGATATTTCAAGTTCCTACCCCAGATCATTGGTCCTGAATGCCATACACCAGGTGCTGGATGAGCTTCGGATATATATCCAGAAAGGAAAAATCTCAAAGGTTTCTGAACTAAGTCTCGAATCTGTTTCGGGCCAGGTGGCCGAAAGGCTTAAAGAGATATCCCGGCCAAGCCTGAGGCCGGTGATTAATGCCACGGGAGTTATAGTACATACAAATCTGGGCAGATCGGTCCTGGCAGAGAGTGTTTTGAAAAAGTTCAGACCGCTTGCCGGGGGATACAGCAACCTGGAATATAATCTTGATCAGGGTAAGCGGGGAAGCAGGTACACCCATGTAGAGAGTATTCTCAAAGAACTTACCTCGGCAGAGGCTGCCATGGTTGTCAACAATAATGCCGCTGCTGTACTTATCTCTCTTGAAACACTGGCAAAGGGACGCGAGGTGGTAGTATCCCGCGGGCAGCTCGTAGAAATAGGCGGGTCCTTTCGCATCCCCGCAGTAATGCAGAAAAGCGGGGCAAAAATGGTTGAGGTGGGAGCCACCAATAAAACCCATCTCTGGGATTATGAGGAAGTTATTGGTCCTGAAACAGCCCTCCTCTTGAAGGTACACACAAGTAATTATCAGATCGTTGGCTTCACGGAAGAAGTACCCTTAACCGGGCTTGTAGAACTGGGTAAACGATATACAATTCCTGTGATGGAGGATTTGGGCAGCGGGTGTCTCGTGGATTTCTCAAAATATGGGCTTGTAAAGGAACCCACCGTTAAAGAGACCCTGGATCAAGGTGCGGATCTGGTTACTTTCAGCGGTGACAAGTTGCTGGGCGGGCCACAGGCCGGTATAATTCTGGGGAGAAAAGACGTGGTCGAGGCAATTAAAAAAAATCCCCTCAACAGGGCACTGAGAATCGATAAACTGACACTTCTGGCACTGGAAGAAACACTGAGAATGTACAGGGATGAAAGTGCTGTCTTAAGAGAAATCCCCACTCTCAGGATGATATGTCAGCCCTACAAGTCACTTGCAAAAAAGGCGGAGCGCCTGCTCAAGCTGGTCGGAAAAATGAAGACAGCAAATTTCTCCCTTGAACTGGCGGATGGTAATTCCAGACCAGGCGGCGGTGCGCTCCCGCTTTCAGAGTTGCCCAGTCGCCTGCTTTGCATGGTTCCCGGTAAGTTGTCCTGCCAATTTATGGAGACGTGGCTGAGATCCTATGACCCACCAGTGATCGGGAGAGTCGAAAAGGAGACTGTCCTCCTGGATGTAAGAACCATACAAGATAGAGAATTAAAGGTAGTAGCAGACGCTATCCGGAAACTCGCAAAAATGAAATAAAGGCGGGAAATCCATTGTGGAAACCCGCCCGCACTTTTTTCCAAAGAGGCGTATAAAACCACCTTTTTTTCTATAGGCTTTCCTTCAAGGCCTTACCAGCCCGGAATCTTACGGTCTTGCTTGCTTTAATGGTCATTGTTTCTCCGGTCTGGGGGTTCCGGCCCTGTCTTTCCTTCCTTTCGGAAACAATAAAGGATCCGAAACCTGCCAGAGCCAGTCTTCCTTCATCCTTCAAGGTTTCCTTTGTA
>JAUWMY010000043.1 GCA_030612945.1 Desulfobacteraceae bacterium | reverse complement strand
TGATACTCGTAACGAAAATACAAGTTAGTTCGGTTCACTCACAAACCCCTTTATTCTCAATAAGTTGTGAAATTCCGAGGTAAGTTTTCAAAAACCCCGAGCTGTATTAGTAAAATCCCCCCGTCCGCCTCGCTCCACTTGGCTGGAGGGCAGGCCTCAATCCCCCTTTGCAAAAGGTTGCAGCAGTCGGAATGCATGGGCGTATTGAGAATTTACATTCCGAGGCGTTTAATTAATTCTTCTGTTTTCTCTTTTCCCATTCAAAATTCGATGTTGGACGTTCGATGTTCGATGTTCATTTTTTTCAGTCCGGCCTGGGCAAAACAACCTATCGCTTATTTTATAGCTGCGGCGATCTTATCCGCAGTCTGCTTTATTGCTTCCATGTCACCCTCCTTGAGTTCCCATGCACATACCGGAATTTCAGGCCCTCCAGCGGTGCGGGGAATCAGGTGAAGGTGATAATGCATGACAACCTGGTTCACGCCCCTTCCGTTTAGTTGAAGGCATGCAACGCCAGTTGGATTCAGAACGTCTTTAATTGCCTGAATGATTTTTTTGGATGCGAGATGCACCGCAGCAAGGTCTTCGTCTGGGATTTCCCAGAGGTCCTGTGCATGAATTTTGGGAATCAAAAGGGTATGACCTTCGGAAATCGGGTTTATATCCTCAAAGGCAAAGACCATATCATCCTCATAGACCTTGAAGCTTGGGATTTCCCCTTTAATGATCTTGCAAAAAATGCAGTCTTCCATTGTTTCCTCCTTTGGTAGTAATCGTGAACCCTTGAACCTAAGTGGTTACCCATGTTCATCAATGATGCTTTGAATGTGGGATCTCTTTCCCTCAGGCAGATTTGGGGTCCTTTTTATGTTCATAGCCCTCATTACATCCCACGTTGCATCCTCAAACAGGACAGGCACCTGTATAACATAGTCAGGGTTCTGACAACATCCAGGGGCAAAGTAATGTCCCGGCCTTCTTCCCTCTTTAAGGCGTTTTCTTATCTTTGAGTATGTTGCCTCAGAAATGACCATACCCGCCTGCCCTGTGTATGTATTGACCATATCTCCCGGCTCAAACGCCTTTTTTCTTTCCATAATTACCTCATCTTTTAAAAGATCCCTGAGGGGAGAAAGCTCAGGATCATTGACTTCATGGAGCAAATCATTAAGGGTCCGCAAGGCCTCCGGTATGTAAGTCTCAAAGTACGGCTTTTTCATCGTCTTTGTCAGATAGGAAAAGGCCCCGAGGATCTGCAGGTTCCTCTGGATAGCGAGGTAGGGATAAAATCTTTTGAAAGACTCGATCAACGCTGCATTATGTTCCTTGATCATGAGCAGATATTGCTCAAAGATCGCATTTTTATCCTGGTGGGGCAGGTCTATATAGGGATCAATGAGGAGAGATGCCAGGTCATAACCAAGTGGTCCCAGCCGTGCTCCCTGCCAGTCTATAATCCCGATTTTCCCATCAGAAATCATTATATTCCTTGATTGAAAATCCCGGTGGAGAAGGAAGTTGCTATCGGCCCTGGAGGCCGTTTCAGCCAAATGATTGAATGGGACTTCAAGCTCGGGCCATTCGCTCTTTAGGCCGAGGTAAAGATGGAGAAATGCATCCCTAAAATAGTTTGCCTCATATTTAATCATGACGCGGCGGTCATAGCGTTCTGTCTGATTGCACCATGCTGGATCAAAGTTATTGGCCCCTGAGATCTGAAGTCTTAAAAGATGTTCTAATAATTTTTCATAAATAGGGAGGTGCCCCTTGTTGGAGGATACCACATCCTGAAGGCTTGTGGATCCCATATCCTCCATGACAAACCAGCCATGTTTTAGATCGTGGGTGTAAATACCGGGGACAGGGACCCCTTTTTGGTGTAGATGTTTCCCGATCATGAGATAGGCAAAGTTCTCGCGCCTTGAGGCATCGTCGTTTGGAGGATTTGCCATGGCGATGAAACGGGGGCCCGACACTGATGGGGTGATTCGCCAAAAGACCCGTTTTGAGCCATCACCTTGAAGTTGTTCAAGACTCACACCTTCAGGGCCTACACGGCGATCCTTTAGAAAAGATAAGATAAATTTTTTCAATTCTGGAAGCATAAACAGGTCTCGGTTAGAAATACCGATTAATCAAATTATGTGTTACCTCTCTTGAGGCGGTGACAATACTGTCGACAACTTTTACTCCCTTTTTTACTGTCACCTTTTCCCAGAGAATGGAACGTGTGATTTCCACCCCTTGTTCGAGGCATGTTTTTTCACCGATGATTGCCCAGTCCCTTAACCTGGTAGATCCGGGAATCCGGGAGTCATGCCCTGACAAAAAGGGATTCCCTTGTAAGGTTTCTTTATTTGCAAGGATATAGCTCTCAACAGTACCGATATCCCGCCATTTGTGTCCAGCGGACACATAAGCCTTAACCGGTTTTCCTTTACGTATCAAATCCCTGTAGCAATCAATGATATTTGAAAAAACTCCCCCTGGTAAGTAGTTTAAGAGCTCCGGTTCAATGATGTGAATGCCGGTGAAGGCCAGCCTCCCAGGACAATTATCATTAGTGATATCCATGATGTCCAACTTGCTGTTAATCTGAATCTGGTTAAACGGCGGTTGATCATGAAGGATTAGCGTCGCCAGACCCTTATTGCGCCTGTGAAAGTCATACGCCTTTAATAGATCGATATCTGTAAGGATATCCGAATTGATGACAATAAACGGCTCTGTACCCCAGAAATCCTCTGTGTTTTTGATCCCTCCTCCCGTCCCAAGGATTTTCGGCTCAACCCGGACTTGAATATTGATTCCGTATGGCCTGCCACCATCTACGTGTTTTACAATTTGCTGGTGGTGATGATGCGCGTTAATAATGATTTCATTGGCATTGTTTCCCTTAAGGTAATTTATTACCATCTCAATAACCGGCCTGTTGCCGACCGGCACAAGGGCCTTTGGTTTGTTTAAACTGAGGGGCCTTAATCTTGTTCCAAGGCCTGCTGCCAGAATCATAGCTTTCATGAGATATTGTTTTTTTATTGCAATTATCGTCCACTGAATATACATGATTAAACGGGAAGTCAATGAATATTGATGTGTTGTAGGTAATCAAAGGAGATAAATTCCGTGCACTCCACACTTGAGCTGTCAGAACTTAACAACAAGATAGGTCGGCTTTTCATGGCCGGAATGCCTGGTAAGGAGCTGGATGCGGACACAGAGGCTCTCATTCGGGATTATTGTCTGGGCGGGGTGATTCTGTTTAGCAGGAACATTGAAAATCCTGTTCAACTGGCAGGGCTTTGTAAGGACCTGCAAGACCGGGCTATGAAATATCACGGCATCCCGCTTTTTCTTGCCGTTGATCAGGAAGGGGGCCCGGTGGCCAGGCTAAGGGAGCCTTTTACCTGTTTCCCCGGCAACGAGGCCATTGGAGCGGACCCGAAGCCGATGGATAGGGCCAGGGAATTTGCTGAAGTTACAGCGAGGGAAATGACCTTAGTAGGCCTCAACATGGATCTGGCACCGGTAGTGGACGTTAGGTGGGGTGAGCCTGAAAAGCACCTGGCAGGTCGAACTTTCAGCGACGATCCTAAAAAAGTTGCAATGCTTGGGCAGGTAGTCATTAAAGCACTTCAGGGAAATGGGGTGATGGCCGTGGCCAAGCACTTCCCTGGTTTGGGCAAGACATCGCTGGACCCCCATCATCATCTCCCAACAATCGAATTGGATGGCAGGGAAATGGAAGAAATCAATCTCCCACCTTTCAAAGAGGCCGTAGCGGCAGGTGTTTCTGGTATCATGACATCGCACGCAATATATCAGTCTGTTGAGCCGGCGCTTCCCGCTACCCTTTCCAATAAGATTCTTTCAGAACTTCTCAGAGATACAATTGGCTTCAAGGGATTAATTCTAACCGACGATCTTGAAATGGGTGCAATCAAAAAGAAGTGGGGGGTGGCCGAAGGGGCTGTTGCGTCCTTTGAGGCAGGATCTGATCTCCTTTTGATATGTGAGAACCAAACCTGGGTCCTTGAAGCGATCGATATTCTTAGAATGAAGGTGATACGGGGCGAAATATCGGGGCATAGACTTCACCAATCTCTTGGACGGATCATGAAGGCCAAGTCCAGATTTTTAGAGAAGACAAAAAAAGTGTCTATTAAGGAAGTAAGAGCTTATTTCAACCTGTAATGAGCATCAAAGGATATAAAACGGCTTACGGCTAACAGGATAAGGCCGGACAGAAAAAAGCCGTAGAGACCAAAATCATTCAATCCCATAAGTTTTCCGGACAATGCCAATCCACCACCAGCCACCATGGCTGAGATCGCGCCCCCCCTGTTTAGCTTAAGCTTGTGCCTCCAAAAACCGAGAAGAATTGGGAAAACAAGTCCGGATGTATAAACAGTATAGCCAAGAAGGAGGGATGAGATGACTCCTTTTAGCCTTAGCGCGACTCCAAGAGAAATGATACCTATCACCACGATAAGGAATCTGGAAAGAAAAAGGAGTTTTTTCTCTGATATGCCTGATCTCAAAAGGGGTTTTATTACATCCACTGATAGAATTGTACTGGTTGTTAATAGACATGTGTCTGCTGAGGACATCATTGCGGAAAGGAGTGCGGCAATAACGAGTCCATTCAACCCAACCGGGAAAATATGGTTGATTATTGTCGGAAAGGAAGCTTCCGGACTAATCTGTGGAAACAATACCCTGGCCGACATGCCAATCATAGTGATAATAAAGGCAAATGGTACTGATGCCAGGGCTACCGCAATGGTTGCACTCCTGGCGGTCTTTTCGTCCTTAGCGCAAAAGATCCTTGAGTATATATCAGGGCCAACCAGATAGCTCGACCCAACCAAAAAGAGATATGTAGCTAATGTTTTCCAGGTAAAATGTGAGTTTACTGGAAATGAAAAGTAGTCCGCACCAAGGGTTTCTCTCATTGACAAAACCCCTCCCACTTTGTCAAGACAAAGGGGAATCGAGACAAGAATTGCAATAATAATGATTAGGCTCTGGATTGTATCTGTTCTAACAACTGAATGTTGTCCTCCTAACAGCGTGTATGTGATAAAGACAACAGCAGTTATGATCATTAAAAGGGAAGGGGGGGCTTTTAAAACGGTCTCTAAGATTTTTCCTGCTGCAACTATCTGGCCTGCAATAATACCCGTCCAGGCAATCACTATCAAGCATGAGGCAATGAGCTTCGTCTCAACTCCATACTGGATCTCAAGAATTTCCGGTAAAGTATAAAGAGAATATCCCCTAACTTTTTTTGCCAGGAAAAGCCCCAGGAAAAAAAGCCCTATAGCCCCTACCAGAAGCCACCAGGATCCTACCAGACCCTGCCTGTAACCCAGGCCGGCCATTCCAACGGTGGAAGAGCCCCCGATTATGGTGGCAAAAAGGGAGCCGGCAACAATCAGGAAGGGGGCTTTCCTATCTGCAACAAAAAAACTGTCTATCCCTTTGATGACCCTGAAGGACCTGCTGCCAATATAAATCAGGCCCGAAAAATATATAAAAATAATGGCAATGTCCATGTCTACATCAATATGACATCTCCGGAAAATATCCTGTGATATTTCCCTGCGTTATCTTTGAGAATCAGAACTCCGTCTCTATCAATATCCTGGACTTGTCCTGTATGCTTGGCACCTGTCGCCTCAACTGTTATCTGCCGTCCGATAATATTCGAAAGCTCTTTCCATCGTTTTAAAATGGGCTCAAAACCGATTCTCCCAAATATTTTGTAATACCTCTCATACTGCCTTAAGTATTCCCTTATAACCCTGACCCTTGAAAAGTGCTTTCCCGTTTCAATCAAAATCGAAGTTGCTTTTTCTCTGATATCATCAGGGAAATCCTGTGTGTTAATATTAAGTCCTAAACCGACTATAATATAGTCTATTGCATCAATCTCTGCCCTGATTTCCGTAAGAATGCCTGCTATCTTTTTCCCGTTAGTGAGGATATCATTTGGCCATTTAATACTGACCTTCAATAGCGTCAGGGAAATGAGGGCTTCAGCCACGGCAACCGCGGTCAACAGGGTCGTTTTGGGCGCCTCGTCTGGAGATATGCCCGGTCTCAAGATAAGGGAAACGTAAATTCCTTCCCGGGATGGAGAAAACCAGTTTCTTCCCTTCCTTCCCCTTCCGTCTGTCTGTTTTTCAGATACAATAACTGTTCCTTCAGGGGCACCCTGATCCGCTAACTCTTTTGCCCTTGTATTGGTGGAGTCTGTCTCACTGAAGTAAACGATATCTCCTCTGCCAAAAATTTCTGTAGTGAGCCCTTCGCGGATTTCATTGGATAGAAGTAGATCTGAAGCCTTCTTGAAAATATATCCTTTTTTCGGAGACGATTCTATAACGTACCCATCTTCTCGCAGCTTCTGGATATGTTTCCAAATGGCCGCCCGGCTAACGGACATTTTTCTGCTTATTGATTCACCGGATATCCAATTTCCTATACTTTCTTTTAGAAACGCTAATAACTGGTTTTTTGTGGACATGGGTTGACTGGCCTTCTGCAACGTTTGAGTAGACTTGGACTTATCCAGCATCACTTCGCATAAAATAATTCAGTGTTATTTTACTGTATAAATGTGCGTAAGTAACATCCGCTTCTGGTATTGTCAACCAAAAAAGTTGATATGGTTGACAATGATAGGATTATATGATTCAAAGAGGTTGTATGTTTTTATGGTAAGTTCTCATTAAATCAGGGCTATATCAAAAAAATCTGTAATTTTTCAATAGGTTCGGGTGGAGTTTATCCCTGGCCCAGACCTGATTCGCAATGCATATGTTCTATCACTTCAGCTTTGTAAATATTGCAGCGATAATATCTGCGGCCCGGGACGTCGCACCTCCCGATCCCGTCCCGGTCTCGGGACGGGGAGGGCAGGCCGTAAGGATTTTATAAAAGGCTTACGCCTAAACTCCGAAAGAGAATACAGCCATTGTCATTTGCTTAAGGCATTAATCCGGTTGTGAACGCCCGAATTATTGAGAAGAGTTACAAAAATCCCCCTCAATCCCCCTTTGCAAAAGGGGGAGGCGTTCAGAATGCCCGGATTTATTGAGATGTTACTTGTTATGGTGGTAAATCGGTGAAATGGACTGGATTAGTGTCTGAACGAAAACCTCGAAATATGGTTTTCAAGTTTTACCCGAAAATTTCAAACTCATTGAAATTTCTTTCTTTTTTGAATCCGCAATCCGCAATCCAAAATCCAAAATCGTGCCTGAACGGGGTTTTCGTTCAGGCACTAACTATTTGAGACCCATACCCAGCCTGTAGGCCCAGTTCAGGGCAAGTAAGACAGAAAAAATAGCAATGGCCCAGCGAGCCCTACCGGCCCTTAGCCGCAGGAATCGGTTACGTGAAATTTTAACACCAAGCAGCAGACCAGCAGCGTTCCACGCGAACACGATCACAACCGCGACATACACCAGACAGGCGATAGGGGAGTTGTACAGAGCAAAGGCCCAGTCCCCATGAGATATGGCCCAGAAGGATCGGGTAAAACCGCAGAATGGACATGGATAGCCTGTCAGTTGAAGAAATGTGCAGGGTCTTAAGGGTAAGAGATTACCTGGAATCCACCTCGACACAAATAAAACGATCCCTGTCACGAGGGCAAGGGGAAAATGTGCCCCCACCACGTCCCAGTAGGAACGAGGGCGGGTAAAGGACAAGAACGGCGAATGGTGGGCTCCAATTCGCCGTTCTCCAGCAGAATCCATTGGAAAGGGTTACTCCGGTTCTTCTTCAATGTTAGTGTTTGTGTCTGCATCTGTATCAATGTCAGGCGTTTCAACGGTAGTGGCAGGTTTTACGACCTCACTGAACACATCGCGGTAGGCCACGGTCAGGATACAAACCTGGATAGGGGCAGTGACAGCCATACCGATTCCGCATGCAATGGCACCGATACTTCCGATAATACTCGCGACAACTGAAAGGCCCAAAAAAGGCCAAAAATTGGTTTTGACAATGTTGAAACTCTCCATTGACGCAGGCCAGAATTCCATACGTTTGTCTACGATGAGGAAGAGGCCGAACATGAGGAAAGTTTGAACCACATAAACAACACACAGGGAGGCCAGTTGTCCAACACAGGGGATGAGAGCAAGAATAAGGGATGCCACGAGAACGGCAGCTCCCCAGACTACCACAAAGAGCAAGGAGTTCAGGAAGTAATCAAACCCTTTAAATACGTTTCCAACTTCGGGTTTTGGCTCCGTCTTATCGAAAAGGCTCAAGGTAATCAGAATGATACCCGCCAACATGGGTCCGGCCAGTATCCCTATTGTCACAGCACTGATTACCAGGGCAATGAGCGAGGCCAGCACAAGAGTGCCGAGATTTTCTTTATACAGATTGAATCCTTTTTCGAACCACTCACCGAATTTGACTTCAGCTTTATCCATTTCTACCCCTCCTTAATTTTCTGGTTGATGAAAGAGCATATATGCTCCCCCTGAAACAGTCAACCCTTGTCTAAAACCTCCCTGATTTTTACGGACATCTGTTTTATATTGAAGGGTTTCTGGATAAATACATTGTGACCGTTAACCAACAGACCATTCGTCTGGTCATTGATACTATATCCGCTCGAGAGAAGGACCTTGACATCAGGGTTTATCCCATGCATATGATTATAAGTCTCCTGGCCACCCATGTCCGGCATAATCATATCCAATATAACCATGTCAATCTTATCCTGTTTCTGTTTATAGATTTCTACGGCTTCTTTGCCGCTTCTGGCCACGAAAAAATTGTAACCCAAGGTGTTCAGCATGGCCTTGCCAACATCAATTATCATATCCTCATCATCAACCAGAAGAATTGTTTCCTCACCTTTCAAGAACTTTTCAGCCACCTGAATTTCTTTTATGAGTTCTTTTTGAGATCTCGGTAGGTAAATATTGAAAGTGGCTCCATCACCCTTGTTACTGTCAACCCTAATGATACCGCCATGGTTTTTGATGATGCCGTAAGCAGATGCGAGTCCCAGGCCGGTCCCTCTTCCCATTTTCTTGGTGGTAAAGAAAGGGTCGAAGATGCGCTGCTTAGTTGCATTGTCCATACCCACTCCTGTATCGCTGACAGAGATTTTCACGTAACTGCCGGGTTCGATACCATAAGGCTTCACAAATACCTGATCAAGCGTAACGTTTTCTGTTTCAATATCCAGCTCGCCTCCACTGGGCATGGCCTGCCAGGCATTGACATAGAGATTTAACAGGACCTGCTCAATCTGTCCTTGATCTGCTTCAACGATCCAGACGTTCTCCTGAAATTTTGAGTTTATACTAATCTCTTTTTTCGTGCGACCGAACATCTCAGAACTTTTTTCTATCAGCTCGTTTAGACTGACCGGCTTGACCTCATATTTTCCGCCTTTTGAAAACCCTAACAACTGTTTCGTAAGGCCCGCCGCATTTTGAATATATTGTTCAATGTTTCTCAGTTTTTCATGATGCGGATGGCCTGGATCAACATCCAAAAGGATTAATGAAGCGTTTCCCTGTATCCCCATGAGCAGGTTATTAAAATCATGAGCAATGCCACCGGCCAGCGTACCAACAGCCTCCATTTTTTGCGCATGCTGAAGTTGGCCTTCAAGTTTCTCTTTTTCCTTCTCTGCCTGTTTACGTTTGGTAATGTTGTTTCCAATACCGAGAATACCCACAATTTGACCATTTTCATCTAATCTTGGTGTTAATGTTGAATGAATCCAGAGTTCGCGCCCGTCTTTCGTAACTTCTCTTATCTCAAAGGATAATTCTTTATTATCTGAAAATACTGATAATTTGATTTTTTGTATACCTTCCTTTGTTTCATCATCCGGATAGAGGATGTCTATTTTTTGCCGACCAAGGATTTCTTCAGCCTTGTATCCAAAGATGTTTTCAGCACCTTTGTTCCAGAATAACACGTTTGAATCAAGATCGGTCGAGATGATGGAAATGGAAGAAGAGCTGTCCAGTATGTTTTTCAGAAATTTGTTTGTTTCCTGGAGCGCCTCCTCCGCGCGCTTGCGCTCCGATATCTCTTGCTGTAGAAGCGCATTGGCATCTGACAACTCGGCTGTTCGCTCTCCCACACGCTCTTCAAGCTCGTCTCGAGCTGTCTGTAATGCCTCCTCGGCCCGCTTGCTTTTGGAATAGAGCAACGCGTTTTCCAGGGCCACTGCCGCCGGAAAACTCAATCCGGTAAGGAAAAAGAGGTCATCTTTCCGGAAGCCGTCGGGCACCCTGACAGAGTGTACATAGATAACACCCCGGGTTTGCGACTTACTTATCAAGGGGACACATATTATGGATTTGATTTTAAGGTTTACGATGCTATCGGATAGATTTTCCTCATCTTCCTGACTCGTATCTGACATCATTACTGCTTTGCCATCGCGTATGACTCGATCCACTATAGTCCGACTGTAGCTGTTTTTATTACTCTTCCTTTTATCTCGTGATCTGGTTATTATTTCTTTGAGTTTCCCGGTGGTGTCATCAATTAGTAGAATCGCTCCGCCGTCTATTCTTCTAAAGCGGTCGAAGAGAGAATCCATAATTTTTTGGGATATTTCATTGATATCCAATGACTGCATCAGTGCGGAAGATACCTCATAGATCAGTTCCAGTTCCCTTTTATTCGTAATACGCCTTTCCCTGTACGAAAGATTCTTCTTTCTCCCATTAAGCTTTTCCGAAAGGTTTATGGAATACTTTGTATTCGCACCATCCTTTGGGCATTCCTTGCCCAGGCTAATCACGGTGTCTCCGATGGAAACGGGAAGCCCTTTTCCCACCTCAAACTCATAACCGGGCTTTATCGGGTCTCCGTCAATCCAGGTGCCATTCTCACTTTTTAAATCCTCAATTAGTAATATTCCGTCCTTTTTGATAATTTTTACATGTTTTCTTGAAATAGAACGGTCCTTAATTTGAATGTCATTGTCAGAAGCCCTTCCAATAAAGGTGGCCCCATCTTTAAGTTCGGTGGACGTGCCCCCCATTGGTCCGCTGACAATATAGAGCTTGGTCATTGAACACTCCGTAACTCAAAAAAAAGTTTAAATATTCCCTTAAACCACCCCGCAGTAGCGGGATGGTCCCAGCGCTGCTACGCGTGTTTGATAGTGATTCCAGACCTCGTTATTTGATCTAAAAACTAGGTCCGATTTTTGGACACCATCCTCATCATAATGGCTATACGGAGCCAAATTGAGGAATTGCGAATTTAGGGATTGAGGGATTAAGACAAGGAAAAGATTCATATTTCAATTCCTAAATTCCTGAATTCCTAAATACCTAAATTCTACGAGTGTCCAATTTTCATGCAAACGATATGGATTC
>JAUWMY010000486.1 GCA_030612945.1 Desulfobacteraceae bacterium | reverse complement strand
CAGGAGATGGGATTCTATGCAACCAAAGTCCTTTTTCATCCTGATTACAACTCTTTCAAGGATGTTCTGGACATTACCCCGCCAACCACAGTGGACATTGGCCACCACATTTTTTTTTGGATCAAAGATGATAACCCCCTGACAATCGGCAAGTTGTACCATGAGAGCGAAAAAAGGGGCATTCGTAATTGTGGCATCGGCTGAAGGGGTATTTTCGAATAGTGGGTATTGGCCTTTGCGAAGGACAAGAATGTCAGTTCCGTGAGATTGGTTCATAAAAATCAGACGGTTGGCTCCGATGGTCTTCTTAATGGTATGGTGATTGGCGGTTACATTATCCGGCGTGTCACCCACCGTGTAACTGGTATTCAGGCTGCGATAAGGTGCCTCGCTAAAACCACCGTGCCGGGTAAAAACCCCATGAACGAGCTGTGGATTCAGGAAGAGATTCGGGTACCGGAAATATATGATCTTTTCCCGGACCCACAAAAGGTTAGATAAGGGTTGAGCCATAAGCGGTCAGATTTTATATTTTGTAAAGTTGTGAGAGATCAGGCGAGTAAAATCCCGGTTTGACTGTGCAGTTAGTGCTGACAGGGGGGAAAGTTTTTTCAGTCCTTGGCCGTGCATCCTTAGTTAAGCCATGACCGAGAAGTCATCGCCACCTGGAGTAAAAGATAGATCACATCACGACACAGACTCTCTTGCTTACCGCTGCTTCCTCCCGGATCTGACGGGGTTCGCAAGCGTCTGTCACGTGAGGTCCATCTCACCTCCCGGGCAACGAAGGATCAACTCGTATCATGGATCTCCTGAAGGACTTTCAACCCCGCATAAGCGGATTTCGGGTTACAGGGCACCGCTAGCTCCCCGTCTAGCACGACCAAGGGCTTTAAAGACTTTTCAGTTGATATCTACTCTTTCTTTAAGTTCCTTACCCACTTTAAAAAAGGGAAGTTGCTTGGGTGTGACGTCAATTACCTCCCCTGTTTTGGGGTTTCTACCCTTGTAACCGTCGTATTTTTTTACTTTAAAGCTGCCGAGCCCCCTGATCTCTACCCTCTCGCCTTTGATGAGGGCCTTCTCCATGTCCCCGAAAACTGCATTGACTACTTCTTCTGCCTTTCGCAAGGGCAGATCCACTGCCTGAGAAAGATTTTCTATCAATTTAGATTTGTTCATGGCTCTCCTCTGCATAATATGGGAACGATTAAAATTGGTTACCTGGGTTAGATGTTAAAATTAATAGATCGAAAAACGCAAGTCAAGACCAAATCCGACCAGGGAAGGTCTGATGTTTACTTTTTATTGGACTTACGCTATAAGGCCGTAAACTTGAAAGGGTGTAACTTTATTAATTATGAAAAAATTAGCCCGCGAGGGAGTCGAAAATCTGGTACCTTACCCCCCCGGTAAGCCAATAGAGGAACTTGAAAGAGAACTGGGGATAACTGGCTCTATCAAACTGGCCTCAAATGAAAACCCCCTTGGCCCTTCGCCGTTGGCCACCCAGGCGATCACGGATAGATTGGGCGCCCTTCACAGGTACCCTGATGGAAGCGGCTTCTATCTTAAGTCAAAATTAAGCAAGAAATACAGTATCCCCCCTGATCAGATTATTCTTGGGAATGGTTCAAATGAGTTAATCGAGTTGGCTATTCGGACCTTTTTATCCACAGGAGAACATGTGATACAGGCTTTCCCCACCTTTCTCGTTTATGAAAAGATAGTGAAAGGGGCCGGAGGCCAGATGATCTCAGTCCCCCTTTCAAATTTCAAGATAGATTTGGATGAGGTCTCTAAGGCAATCACCTCCAAAACTAAGATGATATTCATCAATAATCCCAATAACCCAACGGGCTCTGTCCTATCGGAAGAACAAATGGCCTGTTTTTTAGAGGATATCCCGGAAGATATCGTTGTGATACTCGATGAGGCCTACATTGAATTTGTTTCAGACCCGGGAGTTGCAAACGGCCTTAAATTGCTTGAAAAACGGCCTCTTTTAGTCGTTTTGAGAACATTTTCAAAGCTTTATGGTCTTGCAGGCCTCAGGATCGGCTATGGTTTTGGGTCAAGAGAGGTCATCGATTATATGAACCGGGTCAGACAGCCCTTTAACGCCAATACTTTGGCGCAGGCGGCTGCCAACGCGGCTCTTGACGACATGGCCTTTGTCTCACAAACCCTTAAGTTGGTCAGGGAAGGTTTGGACTATTTATACAATGGCATTCAAGAGATGGGGCTTAAATATATCCCCACACAGACCAACTTTTTCCTGATCAAGGTGCCACTGGGAGGACAAAAGACCTACGAATATATGTTGAGAGAGGGAGTCATTGTTCGTTCAATGGATAGCTATGGCCTTCCGGAGTATATACGGATTAATGTGGGCCTGCCTGAAGAAAATGAGAGATTTATCAAGACATTGAAAAAGATAGTGAGTTCAGACCTCGTTATTTGATCTAAAAACTAGGTCCGATTTTTGGACACCATCCTCATTATAATGGCCATATGGAGCCAAATTGAGGAATTGTGAATTTAGGGATTGAGGGATTAAGATAAGGAAAAGATTCATATTTCAATTCCTGAATTCCTGAATTCTACGAGTGTCCAATTTTCATGCAAACGATATGGATTCTATTAATAACAACCGCTTAACTACTCAACCATTCAACCACTTAACGAGGTCTGGAGTTTATAGTAATTAAAAAGAGCATTAATGCAAAACGTGATAACTATTGATGGTCCGGCTGGCTCCGGGAAAAGCACAATCAGCCGTTTGCTGGCCAAAAAGATTGGG
>JAUWMY010000251.1 GCA_030612945.1 Desulfobacteraceae bacterium | reverse complement strand
AAGGCGATTGAAGAAGTGGTAAAACAGTTTAAGAACCATAGACACGAAGTGTTCTTGAAAGTCAATGACCGGAATGAAAGAATATACATCACGCCCGTCCGTGATGAACACGGAAACCTCGTGGGCTACTTTGAAAGATTTGAGAAGAACTTCACGAAGACGTGATTAGCAGGTGGAAAGGATGTAAAACTACCCCAGAGAAACATGCTTCCCATTGAACATGGCAGGTAGGATTAGGCTGCCTGAAGCAGGGTTTCGAGGGTTGTGCTGATGAGGAGCGAACTGAGATCGCCTGAAGGTGGGATGCGAAAATGGCAAATTATTTATGTATGAGCCCTGAGGGAAAAAGGGGTTCTCAGTTCAAAGAGCGAGCACCTTTTTCAGGGTTTTGACATTGTTTCGGCTTACCGTAATTTCTGTTGACGGGTTATCCTGCATGGTGATCAGGTATTTTCCATTGAACCAGGGAACAATATCCTTGATGTGGCTCAAATTCACCAGAAAGCTGCGATGATCTCGGAGAAAATTCCGCACCTCTAAATGCTCCTCCAACTCATTAAGTGTTGCCGGGCAGGGAAAGGATTTGTCCCTGACATAGACCCTGGCTCTGCCTTCGTGAGCGCTGCAAAAAAACACCTCTTGAGGAGAGAGGAGCTTGATTTTCCCGTTATCGAGAACGGATACCCTGATGAACTCCCTTGTTGATAAATTACCCTTTAACTTATCTATGATATCTCTCAAATCCGATGGATTTAAGACTTTTGCCCCGACCTCTCTTAACCGCTGAACGGTCTTCCCCAATCTCTTTTTTGAAAAAGGCTTGAGAATATAATCGATGGCCTTTACATCGAATGCATCTATAGCATATTCATCGTAAGCCGTGGCAAAAACGATCAAAGGAGAGTGTTTAAATGTGAGAATCTCTTTTGCCACGTCAAACCCATTTAGCCCAGGCATTTTGATGTCCAGAAAGACGACATCAGGTTTCAGCTCTTTGATTTTGGTCAGGGCTTTTTGTCCATTATCAACGCAGGCCAATACATCCACACCCTCTATTTCAGTTAAGAGATGGGATAATTCATCAAGAGAAGGAAGTTCATCATCCACAATGATACAACGGAGTGTCATGGTATTGGATCTCCTGATCGTTTTCCATGCAAAAGGATATCTTTTATTGCCCCTTGATAAATATCATGGCAAGGTTTGCATGAGGCAAAGGGGGTTTGGCGGGCTTAAAATAGAACGGCAGGAGCTGAAATGTATTTTCTCGGGGTGTGGCTATGTTTCCGACTCTGATGCCAGTTCTTTAAGCCGTTGGGTATTCCTTTGAATGCGCGCAAGGTTTTTCTTCAGGTTGCCCTTATTCGGTTTCGTTTTTCTGTCACGAATTGCTTCTGTCTTTTTTCTATTTCCAGCCATTTATACTTCTCCTTTCAGGGGATGAATGCAAAGAGTTGGTAGATACACCTGTTGTATGATTATGTCAAGTATTAACAACGCCCAAATGATTTTTTGACATATTCAACAGCATTCCTGAAGATCTTAATCCCTTCCCCCTCCCCGGTAATTTCCAACTTGCCTTGCCGGCTCGTCATTTCTTTTTTTCTGGTCCAATCCGGATGGTTGGTGTAATGGTTGAATGCCTCCGGATGGGGCATCAGGCCAAATATTCGGCCACTGGGATCACATATTCCGGCAATGTCTTTTAGGGATCCGTTGGGATTAAGGGGCCATTGACCACGGGCCTCATCTCCGTTTTCGTCGGCATATTGCATTACGACCTGATTGTTTCCAAAGAGACGGTCAATGTCCTCGTCCGCTGCGTAGAATTTTCCTTCTCCGTGTCTGACAGGGAGTTCGATGCTGGTAATCCCTTTAGTAAATACACATGGTGATTCTGAATTGACTTTGAGGTTTATCCAGTCATCTATAAAGTTACCTGAGTCATTACATGTAAGCGCAATACACCTTTTGTTATATTGATATTCGAAAGCCGGAAGGAGGCCAAGGTTAACAAGACACTGAAAACCGTTGCATATTCCGAATATCAGCTTGCCGTCTGCAATAAATTGCTCGATTTGTTCACCTAAATGCTGCCTGAGCTTTGAGGCCATAAGAACCCCGGCGCCATGATCATCGGCCCAGCTGAATCCTCCCCCGAAGACGAGGATGTGGTAGCCCTCCAATGATATCTTTGCGCCGGGCGTTTCAGTCGTAATCAACTCGTTGATGTGGATTCTCTCGGATTCTGCGCCTGCCAATCTCAAAGAGTAATCGGTCTCATAATCACAGTTTAGCCCATAGCCTGTGAGGACCAACGCCTTTGGGTTTATTGAGTCTATTGAGTTCATTCCTATACTAATTCCCCGAACGGTTTTTTCCACGAATTTTTTAGTGTTGACGTATCTTCTTCAATAATGGCCTCCCCTCTGTCATCTCTAACACAAAAACGGGGCGATTCACTCACAATACCCACCTGAGCTATTTTCATACCAGCGAAAAGTTCCTCAAACATTTCCTTTTTTTTAGGCGGTACAGTTATGATAAATCGGCCACATGATTCCGAATATAGGGTTTGGCTCACTGTGAGCCCGGAAGCGCTGGAAATTGAGGTGAGATCTATTTCCATCCCCAGTTCACCTGCCATTGCAACCATGGCAAGATGGACTGCCAGTCCACCCCTTGATACGGCATGGCAGGAAGAAACCAGGCCTTCCTGAATGGCTTTGTACAGCGCCAGGTACCCAGGCCAGACCTCTTCTGCATTCACCTGGGGGACATTGAGGCCTATGGAACCCATCATCTGGTAATATTCGCTTCCGCCAAGCTCATTTTTGGTCTCCCCCAGGACATAAACAAGGTCACCCGGAAATTTAGCATCCATGGTGACACACCTGGTAATATCTTCGATTACGCTGCATACGGTGAACATCAAGGTGGGAAGTCCTGACACCTTGTGTCTTTCACCGAATGGTCCTTTAAGGTTCCCGTCAATATACATGCTGTCCTTTCCGGATAGCAGTGGTATCCCATAGGCGAGGCAGTAGTCCCTCAACGCCCAATTGGCTCTGACAAGCTGGGCAGCTTTGTATTTGCCATCCGGATTTTCTGTGGGGTGATACTCGATAGTGGGCCAGCAGAAATTATCCAGCCCACCGAGATGCCCGGGGTCTCCTCCGACGGCAAGTATTTTTCGAACGGCCTCGTCAATGGCAGCGGCTGTCATGTGGTAGGTATCGATTTCAGAAAAGAAAGGGTTGAGGGCCTGGGAAACGGCGATGCCTCTGTTGGAATCGAGTATAGGCCTTACGACTACAGAATCACTGGGCACGTCCCGTCTTTTACCAGTCAGGGGTTTTATCACGCTGCCACCTTGCACTTCATGATCGTATTGCCTTGCGATCCAGTTACGGGCGCACACATTTGGGCGAGAGAGAATTGCTTTAAGCAGAGCGCTGTGGTCTTCGGGCTCACTCAAGACAGGCTCTGTGAAGCCCCTCATCCTGGGAGGGATCCACTCTGCATCAAACTCCCACTGGGGAAAATCGGATTCTAAAAGGTTCATCTTGATATAGGCGCATGTTTTCCCTTTGTAATCCAATTGAAGGTAACCGGAATCGTTGTACTCTCCTATGACAGTACTTTCTACCGCGTGCCTGGCTGAGAGCTCCATGAAACGATCTACATCCTGTGGCTTAACCGCAATGGTCATTCTTTCCTGAGACTCGGAAACCCAGATTTCCCATTGGTCTAAACCAGAATATTTCAAGGGTACCTTGTCCAGATCCACTCGACAGCCGTTGCTGAATAAGGCAGATTCGCCAATGGAGGAGGATAATCCCCCACCCCCATTATCCGTGATGAAGGATATGAGCTCTTCATCCCTTGCTTCAATCAGGAAGTCGTGCATCTTTTTCTGGGTGTATGGGTCCCCTATCTGCACGTGACCCGCCGGTGTGTGTTCGCTATAGGTCTCGGACGCAGCAGTCACCCCATGGATCCCGTCTTTGCCAACTCTACCTCCCGACATTATTATGAGATCTCCAGGGCTGGTTGTTTTCCTGTGAGACGACTCATGACCGATTTGGGCTGGCATGATACCCATGGCCGTTACAAAGACGAGGCATTTGCCGATATAGCTTTTGTCAAAAAGGAGCAACCCGAAGGGGGTAGGAATTCCGCTTTTATTCCCACCATCTTTTACTCCTTCAATGATTCCATCAAGTAAGCGACGAGGGTGAAGGTGGGTCAACAGTCCTCCGTCGTAATCCCGGTGACCAACACAGTAGCCATACATTCCAAGTATGAGTTTTGAGCCTTTTCCAGTGCCCATGGGATCCCGGTAAATGCCTACGATCCCGGTAATTGAACCTCCGTAGGCTTCCATGTTGGACGGGCTGTTGTGTGTTTCACCTGTAATCACATAATAGTAATGCTCGTCAAAGCGTCCCACTCCGGCATTGTCCCATAAAACCGATATAACCCAATCTTTTCCCCCCTTGATCTCCAGGGTGGGGGCTTCAATACAGGATTTAAAGGGATTGTCGACAGTTTCCCGATTTCCCGTGGCCAGGTCATGGTATCTGAAAAGACCTCTAAAGGTGTTGTGGTTGCAGTGGTCGCTGCGAGCCTGAGAAATATATTCCAACTCCACGTCTGTGGGCTGATCCAGGCCTACTTTTTCCCTCTCTTTAATGACATCATCTCTCAAAAAGTACTGTCTTATAACAGGGATGTCCCTGTCCTGGAGCGCAAGATTACGCTCAAGGGAGATTTTTCTTAATTCTTCATCAGTTTTGATGGAAATAGTGCTTAGCTCTGGTTCATGATCAATAATGACTCTTGGAACTAAAAATCCGATTCCTTCGTCAGTGCGCCAGTCCGCCTTTGAATATATTTTCCATTGTTGAACTATGTCATTGGC
>JAUWMY010000433.1 GCA_030612945.1 Desulfobacteraceae bacterium | reverse complement strand
CCCAATGCAAACGCAGCATTCAGCCTTAGTTCAGGGTCAGCGCTTTTGAGGTCTTCCAGCAGGCGATCAATTAATGGCTGAGGGTCTTTCAGGAAAGGGGAAATAACGCTGAGTTGGATGGAGGCCTCATGGCGGCTTTCTTCACTTTCTTGGGGATTAACCATCATCTGATATAAAGGCCAGGCCACTTCCTGTTTAGCAAAACTACCCAAAAGGAAAATTATTTCACGCTTCAATTTACGATCGGCATGTTTCAGTGCCTTTAAAAGGAGGGGCACAGCTTTACCCCGCTCTTCCAGAAACAGTTCTACTGAATCTATATAGGAACCCGCTTTCTCAATTAGCCGTTCCTTTGGCTCAAAATTTATTATCTTGTTTTTATTCATGGTTAGTTTAAATCCTTGTTTTAGTGGAACCCTTTCTCCAATATTAATATCACCGCAGAGAACGCAGAAATCGCGGAAGTTTTAATCCTTGTTTTATTGGGATCCTTTCTTCAATAGACAATAGACAATAGTCAATATTCAATTCTTCCCGTTTCAATCCTTGTGTTAGTGGAATCCTTTCTTCAATCTGACTTCCGACCTCTGACCTCCGACCTCTGACTTCTGTCTTTTCAATCCTTTGACCACCCCTACGGAAACAAGGTAAAGGAGCCGCGATTCGGTATTAAGGTTCAGGATCTCGGCAGCCTCAAAGTCATAAAAGGCTCCGATTCCGCAACAACCAAGCCCCATGGCTTCGGCAACAAGGTAGAGCCTCTCACCCATCATGCCGGCGGTCATCATGGCGTAACGGTAGCCCCTGGCCCCCCATACACGGTCCAGGGTATGGGGATTTGTCATGAAAACAAAGTGTATGGCTGCATTGGCAAGCCATGCCTGGTCAAGGCAGACGTGAGCCATCTTTTCAATAATAGATTCACGAAAGATGATCCCATAGGATTCTGAATAACTGTCCAGCAAATAAAAGCCTGGTTCAAAGCCTTCGGATCTACTGATGAGGAATCCAGTGGAAATGGATTGGTAAGGATTCAACGACGTTGAGTTGCTCTCTGATTCGGTTATACAGAGCGCGTCCAAAAGAGCGAAAAGACAGGCCTGGGATATGGGTTCAAGGACGAAATTGCGCCTGGAACGGCGGCCAAAGACGGTTTCAGCGTATCCTGTGGTTTCAGGCCATGTGGGAGGGGCATCGATTTTCGTCCAGGTATCAGGGCTGACGCCCAGTTTATGGACCATCCGGGACGCTGGCTCTGATGGCGATGTTTTTCTGACTCCTGCCGTATGAATTTCGCGTATGGAAGGATAGTCAATCTCTTTATGCGCTACCCTGCTTGCGGATTTCATGTGATCAGGTATTTCATCAATCCCTTCATCTGTTTGACCCTGGAGAGGACTATTCCCGGGAATTTGGCATAGGGCGAGGGAGACTTCCTTGAAATCATCCAGGCCCAGAAGACGGTTGACCTCGTAGTCATCGAAGTCATAGGAACTGGTATAGGGAAGGCTCATGGCCTTAAAAGCCAGGGTAAGGTTTTCAAGCACATGGCCTGTGTCGAGCAGGTGGTAGCGATAGGATCGGTCCCGATATTTCCATGCACTCCTGAAAAATATGGCGGAAAAGAAGAAGGTCAAAAGAGGCGTTTTTGTGCTCATGGGTTGGACTGCTTTGACGATCCAGGGAAATAGATTCCCTTTGCGGAGAAGGGAAAGGCCATGGTGAGCGATTGAAAAGTGATAAAGCCCGTCCTCGATGCCGTTTACGCCTTGTGGGGCCACATAAATTTCAGTTGGATAGAGCGCTCCTGCCGATGCAGCGGTGCGGTAATAAAATTCCCCATTAGCATGTCGAGCCCTGGCAGTAAGTCTGCAAGTCAACATCAATATGCGGGAAATGTCCTCTATGCCCAGCGATAGGGGCGTCCGATTCCTGGCACGGTCTTTCTTGAGCAGGTTACAAAGTGTCGTATGGGGGAATTGCATTTCTCCGGGAAGCCGAACTGGTTTAACCCCGGGATAGGTCTTGGAAACCGTGGGCTGGTTCTCCCAATCAAGGAAATGCCCTGCCATTTCATGGCGCTTATAGCTCGTTTGCTGATGGTATTGGGCCGAAGTGCGGATCATTTGCTCAAATTAAACCCTTCAGACAGTATTTGATCCTTCACCTGAGAAATATCCTTTTTTTCAGACATGGCTTTTGTGATTTTGTTAAAGGCCTTTGTGTCTCCCAACATAATGCAACCAATAATTTGATTATTTTCCATGACTATCTTCTTGTAAACTCTATCATCGGTGACCACCATGGATTCCTTTTCGTTTTCCGCATCAATATTGCCCGCGGAAGCCAGATCCACCCCCACAACCTTAAGGCTGTTGGCCATGGTGGTCCCTTTATATACCAGGTTTCCTCCGGCCATGTTTGTCCCGGCTATTTGCCCCTGCTCCATGGCTGCCGGCCAGATTCCGTACGGCATCCCCCTGAACTCGGCCACATCACCGGCCGCATAAATATCGGTCTGGTTTGTCCGCAGGTATTCATCTACCTTAATGCCCTTGTCATTTTCCAGACCCAGAGGTTCCGCCAATTCCAGGTTTGGCCGAACACCTGCCGATATGATAACCATCTTTGAGGGAATGGACTCCCCGCTTTCCAGCAACACGCCGGTTACATGATCGTTTCCAGATATCTCCTGTGTCCTGGCCCCGAGTCTGAATGAAAACCCCATCTTTTCCATGATTTCCTGAAGCCTTTGAGCGCCTTTTACATCCAGTTGCCTCGGTAAAAGCCTTGGGAAAAACTCCACCACAGTAACCTTTTTCCCTAACTTCAGAAGGGCATTTCCTGCCTCAAGGCCAAGCAAACCACCCCCGATAAGGACAACATCATCGATATTTTTTACCCAGTTAGAAAGGCCTCGGGCATCCTGGATATTGCGCAGGGCGAAGGCGCCTTCCTTTTCAGAGCCTTTTATGGGAGGAATAAAGGAATGACTTCCCGTTGCAATCAGGAGTGAATCGTAAGAAAGCCTCTGCTTGTCTTCAGTAAACACAACCTTTTCGTTTGGATCAGCCCCTGCAATCAGGGTCTTGAGCTTAAGATCAATACGTTGATCCCCGTACCATTGTTCTTTTTTGGCGGCCAGGGCCTCCTCGGCCAGGTCCCCAGCCAGGTATTCGTTTAACCTGAGTCTCCAGTAGAATGAAAAATCCTCATCCGTTACGATTGTGATTTTCCCTTCCTTATCCTGTTTGCGGA
>JAUWMY010000098.1 GCA_030612945.1 Desulfobacteraceae bacterium | reverse complement strand
TGGGCACTCCCCTGGCAACGAGAACATTTGCGATGTTCACGGACAGTCACTATGAATATCCCTCCGGTATGACATTTCCTGCAATGTTTGCCATGTTGGCCCATCTTTACTCAAAGAGTTATGGCGTTCCTCTTGAAAAACTCAAAGAACAGATGGCCCAGGTTTCTGTGCAATCCCATCGTTATGGGATGTTAAATCCAAAGGGACAGTTCCATAAAGAAATAACGGCAGATGACGTGTTAAATGGTTTTATGGTTACTTCACCTCTGCAATTGCTTGACTGCTGTCCCTTCACAGACGGGGCCGCCGCTGTGATACTGACATCTGAAGAAAAAGCAAAAGAGATTACAGACAAGCCTGTCAATATTGTCGGTATTGGCCAAGCCTCATCCGGGGGACTATCTTCCCAGAAAAATCATTTGCCGAGGCTCAGGGCAAGAGAGGTATCTGTTAAACAGGCATATGAAATGAAAGGCATAGGGCCGGATGATATTGATGTTTGTGAACTCCATGATTGTTTTTCCATAGCGAGCTTGATAGCTGCCGAAAGCTTAGGTTTTTTTGAATATGGGAAGGCAGGTGACGCATGGGAAAAGGGTGAAACCGAGATAGGTGGTAAAATTCCTATAAATGTCTCCGGAGGTCTAAAGTCAAAAGGACATCCTATCGGAGCAACAGGTGCCTCTCAGGTAAGCGAAATATACCATCAAATAAGAGGCGAGTGTGGCGAAAGACAGGTTGAAGGAGCTAAAATTGGACTGACAGATACCCTTGGAGGTGATGGTGTGATTTGTAATCTGATTATGGAAAAAGGTTGGTAAAGGAGGAAAAAAATGGACTATAAGCTCACATTTAAAGATTATGCTGATGCCCTGACAAAAGGTAAATTATTGGGATTAAAATGCAACAATTGCGGCAAAATAACTGTGCCGCCAAAAATGGCATGCCAGGAATGTGGAGAGACAGATCTTGAGATAGTAGAGATGAACAAGAAGGGCAAGATTGTTACTTTTACAAAAGTAAATGTTGCCCCGGAGGGCAGAGAGAATGAAATCCCATATATTATTGCCCTTGTCCAACTTGAAGAGGGCCCCTGGATAATGGGAAACCTTATCGATATTGACCCGGAAAAGGCAACAATGGAGCTTATGGATAGAGAAGTAAAAGTAGGTTTTAGGGTCTTTCCCGGAGACAAGTATTCGCCAGGTAATCAGCCGAGACCCCTCTTCAGTTTTGCGTGAAATTGTAACTACCCAGGTTCAAAATTCATGATTCACAGATCAACGGTTATTTGCCGAATCGTGGACTTTTAAACCTGAGTTTTTCCTGAGCCGGTTGAGTGGTCTTTATATGGACAATGGTTTATGGCTCCGGGTTGAAGCCTTGAACCGTGAACCTGACAACCTGAGTTACGGATAATAACGAAAGGACAGCCGTATGAATTTCGATCTAATTGAGGAACACAAGATGATCCGTGACATGGCGAAGGGTTTTGCCGATGAGGTCATTGCTCCCAGCGCCGAAGAAATGGAACGTACAGGCCAATATCCATATGATATTATGAATAAGATGGCCGAACTGGGAATGATGGGAATACCGTTTCCGGAAAAGTACGGTGGCAGCGGGGGCGATTGGGTCGGTACGCATATCTGCATAGAAGAGATATCTCGAGGTGATATTACCCTGGGGGCCTTGCTGGATGTAACCACAAGTGTCACCGGCCAGGAGATTGATGTCTTTGGTACGGAAGAGCAAAAGAAAGAATGGCTTGTGCCCATAGCCCAGGGTACAAAGATAGGGGCATTTGCCTTGACCGAACCCGATTCTGGTTCTGATGCCGGGGCACTGAGAACAAGGGCTGTTTTGGAGGGAGATGAGTGGGTCCTCAATGGCACAAAACAATTTGTGACTAATATCGGGCTGGATAATGCTTCTATAGCCCTGATAGCTGCAATAAGTGGAAAAGGTCAAAGAGGAAATATTATATCAACATTTATCGTTCCAAAAGATGCGCCGGGCTTTCAGTTAGGTAAAGGATACGAAAAGATGGCCTGGCACGGCTCGGCAACACACGAAATCATCTTGGAAAATTGTCGCATACCCAAAAAAAACCTATTAGGAGACCCAAGTCGAGGCTTTGCACAGCACCTGGCCGTGCTTGAGACGGGGCGGATAAGTATTGCAGCGGTAAGTGTGGGGGTGGCTCAAGCCTGTCTGGATGAGGCATTGCACTACGCCCGGGAACGGACCCAGTTCGGTCGACCGATTTTTGACTTCCAGGCCATCCAGTTTAAGCTTGCTGATATGGCTGTGAGTATTGAGCTGGCGAGGAATCAGTATCTCAAGGCAGCATGGCTCAAAGATCAAAAACGCAAGCACACGTTTGAAGCCACTGTGGCCAAACTTTTTGCCTCGGAGATGGTGGAAAAAGTAGCAAGTGATGCCGTCCAGATCCATGGCGGCTATGGATATATGGATGAATATCCTGTCTCCCGTTATTACAAGGGAGCCAAACTCCTCCAGATTGTTGAAGGCACATCCGAAGTCCAGAGGATGATCATCGGGCGCGTTCTGGCCGGTGGCATGTGACATTTATGGCTGAACACCTCTTTCTTGAACGTCACTCATAGCAGGGATTATTAAAGCGCTTCAATCCGGGACAAAGACCTTCGAGAAACTCAACAGGCTATTTTTTCCCAGTTATTCTGGCTGGCAGTTCCACTTCCGCCGGCCAGTTTGAAGGGTATAACTGCCCTTTTTCTTCCCCGCGTCTTGCCTTTTTTTCGCCCAATCCTTTTCTTTTGAATTCTTCCCGTGGTTTTTTTGGGATCCTGCCGTTAAATATGGATTCTGATCTCAAACGCCGGCCAATGGTCTTTTCCCACTTTTTTCCCAATGCAAGAACCCTGTCCACATCAATGTTCGTCTCAATACCCATTTCATCCATCATCACCAGGATATCCTCAAGGCATACGAGCCCGACAATATTCGGGTCTTTATAGTAATATTCACCGGTTCCCCTGACAGGTGTGCGGTCAATAAAGTTAGTCGGTTGCCCGCCAATGCCGCCCATTACCCCTTCATGGATTTCAATCCCTGCATGAAGGGCTGCAAGAACGTTGGCCGGACCCCAGCCTCTTGTGACATGAAAATGCGCCACATGAAGATCTGTGTTGGGCAGTTCATCGAGAATCATGGAAAAATAACGATAAACCTGGTCAGGGGGTGCGGAGCCGTCATGATCAGCATGTTCGATGTCATCCGCGCCGATGCTTAGCCAGCGTTTGGTAAAATCGAGGGCATCTTCGAATCGTGTAGGCCCCGATATCGGGCTTCCCCAGATGGTGCTGACGGTCCCGAAGACCCTGATATCTACGTCATGGCATTTCTGAATACATCTCTCCGCTTCTTCCCAATACTCTGGCAAAGTAGTCCCCGAATTGGCATAGTGGTGTTCTTCATCGGTAGAAACCATCATCCCGATACGATCCGGGCCCCAGCCTTCTTTTCTGCCCGCAACGGCCCTGTCAACTCCGGATTCACGAATGGCCACGGCGGTCAATTCAATATCATCAAAGTTCACGCCGGCACGAGACAATCGCCTGCTGTCACGCACGCGCCTAAAGAGTTCCTCAACATCTCTGAATTGGGGCAGAAAAGCCGGATTTGCAAAATTGGATATTTCCAGCCTCTTAAAGCCTGCCAGTATTGACTCTTCCACGTAGAAAATTTTTGCTTCAACAGGGATAAAATGCTCCTCATGCTGCAATCCTTCCCGCACAGATATGTCTGCTAAACGAACTTTTTTGGGATAACTCAATTGAAACCTGTCACTCATAACAACTTACCTCGTTAATTGTTTTTGTCAGAAATGCCCGGGTGATCCTTTCAGTTACTTACCTTTGAATACGGGTTTACGTTTTTCTGCAAATGCGGCCAGGGCTTCAACGCGGTCTTCTGTCGGTATAGTGATTTCATATGCCTTTGATTCCAGAGGCAGGGCCACCCCGATACTACATTCGGAACCATGGTTGAGGACGAACTTGGCCTGCTGAACGGCAACCGGTCCGTTTTGTGTGATCTCTCCGGCAAGCTCCATGGCGGCTTCCATAAGTTTGCCCGGTTCTACTACCTTGCCGACCAGGCCAATTTCCAGGGCCGTGTTCGCATCAATTCTTCTTGCCGTATATATCAACTCCTTTGCCTTTGCCAGACCGACGATTCTCGGGAGCCGCTGGGTGCCGCCCCCTCCCGGGATGATCGCCAGGCTTGTTTCGGTCAGCCCCATCAAGACGTTAGAAGACGCAATTCTCAGATCGCTGGCAAGGGCAAGCTCGGTGCCGCCTCCAAAGGCATAACCATTGATCGCAGCAATAACCGGTACTTTTGCATTTTCCACGGTTGTCATTGTCTTGCGAACAGTGCTGATAAAACGCCGCACCTGATCTTCGGAAAGGGTCCGTCTTTCAATCAGATCGGCTCCCGCACAAAAGGACGCCTTTTTCCCCTCCGGAGGACCCGCGCCGGTTACGATGATAACCCTTAAGGACATATTAAAATTTGCTTCTTCAACGACCTGTTGCAATGTCTCAATCATCTCGAAATTCATGCAATTCATTGCCTCCGGTCTGTTCAATGTAAGAATTAATATGCCGTCTTCTGTTTTTTCCTGCAGAATAACGTCAGACATATCAAGTTTCCTCCTTATTAGAATTTGAAATTACCGAATGTTGATTCGGCAATGGGCTTTAAAAGAGAGACTTCAAATGCCTCGGCCAGAATATCGCGCGAACTTTTGAAAGGTATTGTTCCGTCGTGAAACAGCCGTGCTTCCAGGTAAAAAGGATGTGCCTCATTGGAATATTTATCTACCATCATTTGTTCAAATTTTTTCACCTCTTCCTCATCCATTTCTTCACCTCTTTTCTTAGCGTTTACTCGCTCAAGCTTAGTAAGAATAAACGCTGCTGTCCGCCCTGACATAACCGAAGTCCTGCCCCGCATGGTATTAAAGATAAAATGTGGGTCATAGGCCCTTCCGCACATTCCATAATTTGCAGCCCCATGATCCGGGCCAATAACCCACTGTATCTTTGGAACGTTTGCACATGCGGCGGCTCTCACCATATCTGAACCGTATTTGCCAATGCCTGCACGTTCTTCCACAGATCCGACCATGTAACCAGGCGAACTCTGTATATAGAGAATAGGTATTTTGTGTGAACAGCAGCGAATAACCCACTCTACGGCTTTTCTTGCCGCGTCCGTAAAGATCACTCCAATATTGTTGCTGGCAACAAGTCCCACAGGGATTCCTTTGAGATGAATCCTACCACAGACAATTGTGTCCCCACGGCCTGGATTGTAGCTGCGCTTGTACTCGCTGAATGCGCTATCATCCGCAATGCAGGCAATCACTTCCCGGACGTCGATACCCCTGTAAGGATCTCTGGGTAAAACCTCATATAGATGATCAATGGGTACTCGCGGTTCTTTTGGCTCACGCCGCTCAATATGTAATTTCTGCTTTGGATCATAGGATAACAATTCTCTCAATTTATCGATTCCTTCATCCTGCGAGCCAACTATATGATCCGCACCGCCGGAAATCGAAGTATGAACCCAGGCGCCCCCGCGCTCCGCCATGGTGACTTCCTCTCCAATGGCTGCTTTGACAATAGGCGGTCCTCCCAGAAATGAGTAAGCCATCTTGTCAATCATAATTGATTCACAGGCCAGGTAAACGATGTAAGCGCCGCCTGCTGTATTGCCCCCGGTGCTCAGGGTATATTGCTTCAATCCTTTGGCCGACATCCTGCTCATGTTGTAGAAAAAATGCCCGAATTGGCCTCTACCCGGAAATACCCTGTCCTGCATGGGCAGAAATCCCCCAGCAGAATCAGCAATATAAACGCAGGGAATGCCGCACTGATCTGCGATATCCTGGGCACGCAAGTGTTTTTTACAATTAATGGGATAATAAGCCCCTGCTTTGACACGGCTATCATTGGCAATAATCATCACCCGATTGCCGTGAATCTTGCCCAAACCCGAAACCAGCCCGGCGCTGGGCACATCTTTTGCTATTTCGTAGTTGATGCCAAAGCCAGCTCCTCTGCTAAGTTCAAGAAACTCTGTGCCCGGATCAATTAGCTGCTTTATAAGCTGGCGAACCGGTTTCTTTCCCTGTTTTGCCAGGCGGTCTATTTGCTTCTGCCCTCCCGGGTTGTAGGCCTTTTCCCACAGTTCGTAAATTTCCTCCTCTTCGGCCAGCCAGTGTTTCCGGTTCTCTTCATACTCTCTTTCTTTTTTTGATCTGTCAGACATAATCATATCTCCTTTTCCAAACGTGCTCAGAGTGTGCCCACCCAGAGTGCAACGGCGAGTTCTTCGCTCGTGTTGGTAATCCTTTGACTTTTGGTGTCTGACCACAGGTGAACAGTGTCCCCCTCCACCATCTGAATTGTATGTTCACCGTGAACAAGCTCCAGAGACCCTTTTAGTATGCACAACACCTCCTGCGCGTTCTTTATGCCCTTTCGGATGGGAATCGACTTCTCAGGTTCAATGAGCAAAATGGCGCTGTCAATAACCGTTCTTTTTTCCGGAGAAAAAAAACGCCTGGTTGCGAACCCTGTGTGAGGGAGATCAATATCATCCCAGTCGGACTTGCGTATCACTACAAGCCTTTCCTGGTTCTTTATTTCGTTCAAAAGATCACCGGCGTTAACATTAATTGAATCACATATCCTTACAAGTGTGTCCACAGAAGGAGAATTCACATTATTCTCAACCTGGCTGAGGAAGCCTTCGGAAATACCTGCCTTCTCTGCCACCGCCTTGAGGGTAAGTTTCCGTTCCTTGCGATGTCTGCGAATCAAAGAACCCATATTCATTTTGTATTTATCCTTTCAAAAATAATCTAATCTTAATTTTCCAACTTTTCTGAGAAAAATATGCCCGGGAAGCCCCTTTCCACAGTCAAAGTCCATTTTTTTTGTTCCCTTGTCTGTTGTTGATATAGCCGCACCCTGGTTAAATAAACCACAAAGGCATTTAACAGGGCAAGAAGAGGCGCCTCAGAAAAATAGGCTCGGCGCCAGATAAATAGGCTCCGCATTCAACCACGATGGAATAAAACTGAAAATACATTCCATTGGGCAGGCAGGGCCCCGATAGCTGGATCTTCGCTACCCTCCGGCAAGCAAAATACACAAAAAGTGCAATTTGCATAAGTTAATGTTTAGTATTACTTAACATTTAGTTTTTGTCAAGATTTTTATTACGAAACTCTGGCATTTTTTCGCCCCAGCACTCACCAGGGGTTTCAAAACGCTGGAATTTCTGTCCCAGGAAGAATCAGAGCATTGATCTGTGAAAGAGATTTGTTGGCATTTTATATAATTGCAACACCTTACGGTTTGACTTATGGAGGGGCTTTGCCAGTTGTCATTATGATAAATACGGAATTCTTCGGCATTTAAACCAATTGAGAAAGTTTTTTGTCCCATTTATCCGTAATTATGGGTATATGACCATAGCTACC
Source organism: Desulfobacteraceae bacterium (assembly GCA_030612945.1). Lineage (GTDB taxonomy): Bacteria > Desulfobacterota > DSM-4660 > Desulfatiglandales > Desulfatiglandaceae > 4484-190-2. The sequence goes on along the minus strand of JAUWMY010000098.1, from coordinate 352 downwards.
GCATAATGGGCTTCTGACTTTTTACAGGGCCATCATGATTGATACTTAAAAATGAATGACATTCATTCCTTGAGAACCAAAAATCGCCCATTTCTGGCCGGGCACTAGTGCGCTGACTCAAAAGTTCCTTCCCTATATCAGCAGTTTAAAATAACTTCACATGTAGTATATCTAATCCGTTTACATGGCCATAATCCTAAAAATAAGCCCTTGACAATTACCATAACTGCAATTAGAGTACCTCAAAGTGGATTAGCTAACGGCCTTTTGGAGGTGCTATGAATTGCGAATCATTGTCCTTTTCTCAAAAACTCTCGGAACAACGCATTAGCCGGGCTGAAACTCTACTGGG
>JAUWMY010000414.1 GCA_030612945.1 Desulfobacteraceae bacterium | reverse complement strand
GCTTTTAACCAGCCCATATATCAATGTACCGACAAACATCTTCTCTCTCTCGCACCAGACCGATTGAGTTTCCGCGCACAAATAGCCCTTTCCATTATGAGCTGCGCACCATGTGGTCTTTCGCCTAAGAGCCCGTCCAAGAATGCGATTAGTGGACTCTGGAAAAGCCCTAAAAGGGTACTTCTTACCACCGCCTTTTTGGGCTTTTCCGTTTATTTGGACCTACCGATGGATACTATTTGGCTGCCTTCAGACCTTCCGGCAACCTGATCTTGCCATCGGCGATGGATTCCGGGTATACGACAATCCGCTCTCCTTTGTCGTTCCACTGGATTACGCAGCCCACAGATGCCTCCTCAGGATTTGTACCGTAAGGGACCTGGTGGTTCTTGTTAAATTTCACCCTCCCCATGACACCTTTCCGATCGGTCTTTTCAAGTTCCTTCACGATGGCGTCTGGGTCGAGGCTTCCTGCCCTTTCAATGGCCTCTGCCAGGACATACACAGACTCATAGGCAGGAGCCGGTCCGTGGCCACCGGCTCCGCTCGGATAGTCACCCCATCTCTTCACGTACTTCTCATGAAATTCCACTGATTGGGGAACCTTCTTTGCCCCAATGGCACTTCCCACTTCAAAGATAGTGTCTATGGCTCCTGCGATTTTTCCATCATAGGCATCCCAGGCGGCCTGCACGGTCATATGGCCCGTGAAGCCGGCAATCAGCACCGGAATCTTCATGGACTTCCACTGCTTCACCATAATTCCAACCTGCGGCATATCAAACACGGGCATTATCACCTGGGCCCCCTTGGCGCGAACCGCCATTAACCCTGAAGCGAAATCTGAACTACCGGTGGGGTAAACCTTATGGCCAACTACTTCCCACCCCGCCTTGTCAAAATAGATCTTCTTCATGAGTTCGGCCGTCTTACGGCACCAGGCCACATCCTGGTTAAATATAAAGACCTTATTAAAACCGAACTCCTTCTTGAGAAAGGTCATGATGCCGGCCAGGTATTTCATAAGATGCTTTGCAGTGAAGCAGGTCCTGAATACATACTTGTATTTCTCAGGGTTCTTCTGGATCTTGACCTCCATGCCGGGCGTCATGGCAATGCTGCACAAAGTCGGCACCTTGTATTTGGCTATGATGTCCATGCCCGCAAGGAGGGCCTCAGAACGGAAAGGGCCCACCAGAATGGCGTTAACCTTATTGTCAAGGATGATCTTTTCCAGTCCCAAGAGTGCCTCAGGAACCGGGACACCCGGCTCTGCGTCACGTAGGTCCATGGTAACTATCTTTAAAGGCCGTTTGGTAGGTCCTACCTTGACACCTCCTTTGGCATTAATCTCATCCACAGCGATCTTCACGGCCTTCAGGCACTGATCCCCTGTTGGGAATCCCAAAGAAGTGGGCACCCCGATAACGATCGGTTCTGCTGCAAGAGCAAGAGTACCGCTTAGAGGAGCTGCTATCCATGCTACAGTAATAGCAAAAATGAACATCAATAAACCTTTTTTTAATAAACCTTTTTTCATAGTGAACCCCCTTCCACTGTTTTAAAATTCATCATTAAAATGGCGAATAACCCTCTGAAACAAGCTTCTCTTTTCATCTATCCCCCTTTATAAAAATTATTGTTTAAGAATGCTTACTCAGTGGAGGCATGACAACTGTAGTTCCTTCGCCAATGACATGCCCCCTCTGATCTGTCCACACCAGATCTAATTTTACAATGTTTTTCTCCAACAAACACTCCTTTACCGTCAGTGTAGTAGTAAGTGCATCCCCTACATATAACGGCGACCGCATCTTAGCATATACTTCCAGACCCTTTGTGCCGGGCCCGGGTAACTCCGCTGCGGTCAGGCCTGTACCGATTGAAACTAACAGGCCTCCAGGTACTATCAAACGTCCGAATTCGCTCCTTTTCGCATACTCCTGGTCCAGGTGCAGGGGATTGTTGTCGCCAGTTATTTTACAAAAGAGGCGTATGTCGCCTTCTGAAATATGGCGTTTCATCTCTGCCCTGTCACCTACGGTGATTTCACTGATGGTTTTTCCTTTTTTCACCTTAACCCCTGTATTAAGATAAACAAAACAATTTCAAGCGGCCTAATATATCCCATTCTTTGAACGCCTTATGAACTGGCGGCATACCCCATATCAAAGGCCTTTAGGTTCATTTCCAAAAAAGTCTTTTTGGTCTTATCCCTTATGGTCTGCTTCAGCAGATCCTCTGACAGGGGAATAGAACCTGTCCCGGCAAGAGCGCCGATCATAACCATATTCAGGGCCAGGATGCTTCCCGCCTCCCTTGCCATGCCGGTTGCCTCAAAAGCGATTAGTCTCCTCACTTTGGAGCTGATCAGGTTCATGGATTTTTCCACTTCAGGATAAACACCCATGCCGATGGCAACGGTAAATGGTGGAACCGGGGCAGTATTTGAAATGACCAGAGTATCTGAATTGCATTTCCCAATGGCCCTGAGTGTCTCGGACGGTTCAAATCCTATGAGCACATCAACTTCGCCATCAGAGATTATAGTGCTATTTACTTCTCCCAGTAGAATAGCAGACTCAACAATCCCCCCCCGCTGCGCCATGCCGTGGATTTCACTCATTCTAATGGGAACCCCAGCAGATAAAGCTGCCTCTCCCAGCACTCTGGATGCGAGAAGGTTTCCCTGGCCGCCCACGGCTACAATCATAACTCTCACAGTATCCATAATTGTCCTCCTATCTCTTGGGCCTGATGGCGTTTTCCGGGCAAACTTGAACGCACAGATTACAACCGATACAGATGGATTCGTCTATTTCCACATGATCGCCTCTCAGATAGAACGCAGGACAAGCCAGAGTATTGAGGCACTCCCGATGATTTTTGCACTTTTCCTGGTCAATATAGAAGGTTCTTACCTCAGGCCTATCTGGCAAGGTGCGCGCATACATGGGGCAAATTTCCTGGGAAATTACCACTGAAACTCCCTGAAACTCGATAGCCGCCTTGATCGCTTCCATGGTTTTCTTGAACTTGAACGGTTTTACAACGGCCACATGTTCTATGCCTATGCCTCTAACCACGTCCTCAATGGAGACCTTGGGGTTGTTCAATCCCTGATATCCCATATCCGTCCCTGGATGAGGTTGGAATCCGGTCATAGATGTGGTTCCGTTATCCAATATAATAACTGTCATATTATGCTCGTTGTGCCGGGCGTTGATAAGCCCAGGGATCCCTGAATGAAAGAAGGTGGAATCCCCTATGAAAGAGACTATCTTCTTGTCTGTAACCTGGGAAAATCCTGCTGCTAATCCCATGCTGGCACCCATACACACTCCGATATCAGACATGCTAAGCGGTGCGAGTCCTCCTAAAGAATAACAACCTATG
>JAUWMY010000530.1 GCA_030612945.1 Desulfobacteraceae bacterium | reverse complement strand
CACAATTCCTCAATTTGGCTCCATATAGCCATTATGATGAGGATGGTGTCCAAAAATCGGAAATAGTTCTTAGATCAAATAACGAGGTCTGACATATATATAAATGGACAGGTATTGTCAATTCAACTTGGTGTATGTTAGGAGTTATTAATTATGTCACGGCTCATCAAAGAGGTTCAGGTCAACATCCCGTTTACGATGCTCCATGAATCATACCTTAAACGTTTCATCAAATACGGACTCAATCCGGAAATTGGATTTGATGCCGCTGCCCTTGACCAATACTCCCTTTCAGATTATGGAGGTATTGCTGATCAACTTCATGAGTGTGGCCTTACAATCACTCTTCACGCGCCTTTCGTGGATCTGTCCCCAGGATCTCCAGACCCAAAAGTATGGGCGATAACGCAAAGCAGGTTTGAACAAATTCTTAGGCTGATCCCGCTTTTCAGGCCAAAAACGCTCGTATGCCATGCGGGATATGATGAAAAAAGATACGGATATATTAGAGCTGTCTGGGTTGAAAAGAGCTTGAAAATGTGGTCCTGGCTGGCGAAACGTGTAAGGGATGAGGGTGCGTTATTAGTGTTAGAAAATGTGTATGAACACAGGCCTGACGATATTCGGTTCCTTTTTGAAAACCTGCAAGACCAGGGGGTGGGCTTTTGCCTGGATATCGGTCACCAGGCCGCATTTAGCCGTGCCCCTCTTGAAAAGTGGCTCGAATCCCTCGGGCAATACATCGCCCAGCTTCACCTCCATGATAATTCCGGAAAACAGGATGAACATCAGGCATTGGGCAGAGGATTGATAGATTTCCATATGTTTTTCAAAAAACTCGTAACCATAAGAAAAAAACCTCCAATAATTACACTTGAACCACACAGGGAAGAGCACTTATGGCCCAGCTTTGAATATCTTGAAAGGATTTGGCCCTGGTAACAGGGTAAAGGGCCTATTTCCCATTGAATTTTGGAACCCCTTACTATAAAGTAGCATTTTTATGTTATATAATTCCATAAAAGGTGAAGGGCATGCGTAATTCTGAGAACAGTCATTCCATGGATACTGTAATGGAGCATCCATTTCCCAAATCCACTACCGTTGCGGAAAAATGTAAACGACTCTTAGAAGTGGTAGTACCCGAGGATACCCTGGCCATCCTTATCAATGCCGATCCGGATGCCATGGCAAGCGCCCTGGCGTTAAAAAGATTTTTCTGGCGGAAGGTAAGACAAGCAGTGATTTACCATATCAATCCCATTCAACGGGGTGATAACCTGGCTTTCATCAAACTCCTCAAGATTGATCAAAGGCTCATCAAATACATGAGACCTACTAAATTTACCAAATGGGCGATCATCGACTCCCAGCCGCACCATCATGAGGATTTCCTGAATAAGCAATTTGATATCATCATCGACCATCACCCCCTGGGTCCATCATCAAAGGGTCATTTCGTCGATATCAAAGAAAACTACGGTGCGGCTTCAACCATCATGACCGAATATCTCAGGGCAGCTAAAATAAGACCATCTCCCAAGCTGGCAACGGCACTTTTCTACGGGATTAAGACTGATACTGACAATTTTGTAAGGGCATCTCTTCCCAACGATCTTAATGCCTTCAGATATCTCTACGCGTTCACCAATATGAATCTCATTAAAAAGATCGAGTCTTCAGAGATTACCCAGGATACACTGGCGAGCTTCCGGATCGCAATGAAGCACCTGACATTCCTAAGGCACATTGCGTTTATCCATATGGAAGAGGTCGATAGTCCTGATATTCTGGTGATTATCGCTGATTTCTTTTTGAAGATGGCTGAGGCCACATGGTGCGTTGTGTCAGGCATTTGGGATCAGAAGCTTATTATAATTCTTAGAAATGCCGGATTCAGGCTTGATGCCGGTAAAATGGCTCAGAAACTTTTTGGCCAGTTGGGATCTGCGGGCGGGCACAAGGATGCTGCCAGGGCCGAAATCCCTTTAGAGGCGATTCTTAAAGCAACAAAAGGCCGATCTGATGTGGACGAATTTGTTTTGAAAAGCATTAAGGCCCTTAAATAGGTATACCCTAACGTTGCAGAAAGATTTGTTCCAAAAGCGCTTCGCTCGCTCTATATCAGGCCATCAAGAATCGATTGCCCATTTTCAAGACCTCACCGTATGTTCAAT
>JAUWMY010000506.1 GCA_030612945.1 Desulfobacteraceae bacterium | reverse complement strand
GGGGGTCAAACTGGAAGGCCCTGGCAAAGCGGGTAACCACAGGGGGGATAGGTAGTCGTGAGGCCTCCACTTCAATTGCTATTTCTGATAGTTGGGCGATTTCAACCAGGGTCTCAAGCAGTCCACCGCGGGTCACGTCGTGCATGGCCGTTGCCCCTCGCTGTGCCAATGCCAGGGCCTCCGGTATTACGTTTACCTCTGACATCAAGCGGCTTGCCTCTTTCAAATCTTGCTCGTTCAGGCTTAGCTTTTGTGCCACGTCGGCGAAGTCCTGGGATAAGATAGCAGTTCCCTCCAGGGCAATACCCTTGGTAACCAGCACATGATCACCCACTCGTGCACCCCCAGTCTGTACCGGTCTGCGGCCTGATGCGGTTCCCAAGGCCGTGACAGCGACTAAGGGCCTTGACAGGCCCGCAGAATATCCAGTGTGTCCACCGATTATGGAAACGCCGATTTCCTCAGCCACCCGGTTGATATCACGCATGATCTGTTCCAGGATATCTACGTCATCCGGTTGCGGCACAAGTACCAGCACCAAAATCCATCGGGGAGGAATCCCGCTCACAGCGATGTCGTTACATGCCACGTGCACAGCAAGCGAGCCTATGTTTTCTATGGCTCCAACGATAGGATCCACATGTGAGGCCAAAATATCATTGCCCACACGGGTTAGGGCCACGTCTTCGCCAAAACAGGCTCCGAGAATAACATCAGGATCATCAGTTTTAACAAATGGAAATACACACTTTTTTAAGACATCCAGTGAAAACTTTGACATTATGAATGTATTTTCTCCTTAAACGTTTTTTGTATTTTTTTCTCCGAAGCAGTCGCGAGTTTTTGCAGCAGGCCAAGTGTCCCCAGATTTGGGTATAATTGGCCTCGCAGGGCAAATGATATCCAGCCCTTCTCTTCAGAGACCACAATGACAAGTGCATCACTTACCTGGCTGAGACCAAGGGCTGCGCTATGTCGAGAGCCCAGGCGAAGGGCCTCTAATCCAGAATCTTGGGGCGCCAGAGGTAGTAAGACGCAGGCTTTTATAATGTGACCGTTTCGTATAATAACAGCCCCATCATGGAGTGGGCTCCCTGGATAAAAGATATTTTCCAAGATAGGGGCATTAACAACGGCTTCAATGATGACTCCGCCTCTAAGATGTTCATCAAGGTTGTTTTCTTGTTCAATAACAATAATTGCACCATGATTTTTCGCACTCAACTTGGAGATTGCAAGGACGACCTCCCCTGGCACCTTTATCATGGGAGAGATGCAACATTTAAGATGATTCTGTATCAGCCCTTGTTCTAATTGGTTAATTTCTTCCCGTATTTCGTATAATTTCTGCAGAAGATTGCCCAAATAAGAACATTGCGTAAAGCATGGAAGCGCCTCGTGAAGGTAAATAAGCTGGCGTCTTAGAGATTCAAGTTTTTCCTTAATCGTTTCTTCTTCACTGAATATGTCCGTATGATTTATTTGGTCCATTGGTATCTTTTTTGTTATATATATTTTCTCTGGGAGCATAGAATAAAGTTTTTTTCATCCGGATCATAATATTTAAACCCTTCAAGCTTTCCATCAAGATATGATGAGATTGCCTGGCCAATATTTTCGATATTTGTGAAAATACAGTCAATTTTGCGAGACGAAATTTCTGCGAGCGATTTTTTACCCATGCTTCTTGCCATAAAAAGGCTGCAATCATGAAGCAAACTAATGATTTCTTCGGGTTGGCCGTGGTTTTTTTTGGATTTACCGGATTCAAGATAGGGATTTTCCCGTAATTCCTCGCCCACAATTTGTGCGTTGAGTATTTCAATAACGAGATAATACCTGCTTTCTCCAAAATGACTTTTGCGGATAGTCTTTTTGTCATCTGTTCCAATAGCTATTTTCATTTTTTCTCCTTTTTCAAGACTTTTTCCCGCCTTTTGCCAGGAGGGCGTACGGCCCATTTCAATGCTTTGTGGCCCTAATTACAACAAAAGAGCCTTCGCCATAACCGTGTTTTACTGGTTCATTTTCTGTGGTTTCGGATAAAGTCTGAAAAATGGTCTGTCGGAATTCAAAATCTCTAAAACCAATTTGCGTCATAATTTCAATAAGTTCATCAACAGAGAAAAATGTGGCATCTTTGTAAAATACACTCTCGTTTTGGTGACTCAAATATATTTGTCCTACTGAACTGTTTCGATCCACTAAACCGATTATGAGAAAACCATCCTGCGATAGTATCCGATAGGCCTCCTGCAGGGATTTGTCTATGTCATCAACGAAGCAAACAGTTGTTACCATCAAAGCAAAATCAAACTCGGCATTACGAAAGGGGAGTTCTTCAGCTACCCCGTCCAGAACTTGAATTCCTCGTTTTTGGGCAATCTTTTTCATTCGGCCAGAAGGTTCTATACCTATCTTAATGCCCAAAGGTTGCGCAAACCGACCTGTGCCCACACCAATTTCAATTCCCAATCCCTTTTCTGGGATCAAAGCCTTGGCTGCCCGTAATTCTGCTTCATAGACCCATCGGTTTTCC
>JAUWMY010000489.1 GCA_030612945.1 Desulfobacteraceae bacterium | reverse complement strand
AAAAACAAACATCAAATGGCGAACATTCAACCACGCCAAGGCGTGGTTTCTTTTCGGCCGTTTTGATACTCGTAACGAAAATCTTAATTAATTCCTCTGTTTCCTCTTTCCCCATTCAAAATTCGATGTTGGACGTTCGATGTTCGATGTTCATCTTTTTCAGTCCTTCCTGGGCAAAAACAACTTAGCGCTTATGGCTCAGGTCTCCCCACTCATACTGGATAATGGCAACCATGGCGATAGCAGCGGTTTCCGACCTCAGGATCCTGTTTCCCAGTGAGACGGGAACAAAACCGGCATCCGTGGCGATCCCGATTTCTTCGTGAGTAAAACCGCCTTCAGGCCCCACCATGCCTACGAATTTTTCCACCGGCGAAAATGCCTTCAGCAGGCTCTTCAAATCTTGTGATCGTTCCTGCTCCCATAAAATGACTTTTAAGGCATCTTTCCATTTTTCTTTTATTACCAATTCCTTAAAGGGGGAAAATGTCTCTATTTCAGCAGGAATATTCCTGTCAGACTGCTTTGCTGAATTTTGGGCTATTTCACGCCAGTGTCGCAGCTTGCCAAGAGCCCTATCCTTTCTTAACGAGATTACTGTCCGTACGGAAGAGAAAGGGAGAATCCGATCAACACCTAACTCCGAGGTTTTTTGAATCAGATAATCCATTTGACGTGATTTCAAAAGGGCCTGGCAGAGCATGATTTTCACTGGCGAAGGGGGAGGCTTTGGAATGGACTTCCCAAGAACGACCTGTACCTCCCGGGGTGTAGCGGATTCTATGGTGACTTGAAAGCGAGCCCCTTTACCGTCCATGAGAACAAAACGATCCCCGGTCTTCATTCGCAGGACTTTTGTTATGTGCTTTGCCTCGGATCCTGTAATGGAGCAGGTACCGTCCCTTTCCCTTATTTCCTCAACAAAAAAGCGTCTCAATGTCTTATTCCACCACTACCTTTTCTTTGCTATCATACAGGCCCAATCTTCCTGGTATAAAATTTCTATTTCACGAAAGCGGTATTCATTAAGTGTCCCTTTTACTTCTTCAACCTGGTCCTTGAGGATGCCTGAAAGAATGAGCCATCCACTAGGTCGCAGGAGGTGAGAGAAGCGGTGGAAGAGCTTAAGAATTTGTCCAAGGATCAGATTGGCAGTCAACACAGAAAATGTGCCCTTCACTTGTTCAAGGGGTGTGTTGGAAAGGTTAATGAATTCTGACAGATCATTTATTTGGATGTTACGTTCAGCCCATCGAAGCGCTTCAGGGTCTATATCAATTGCAAGTATTTTGTTGGCCCCAAGTTTGGCGCCGTAAGTTGCCAGAATGCCGCTGCCGGTGCCTACATCGAGCATGGTCCATGTTTTGGAGAAATGAATTTTTTCCATGGCCTCAAGGCACATTCTGGTGGTTGCATGTTGCCCGGTGCCGAAGGCAGGACCGGGGTCGATCCTTATTACATGGCCGTCTACAGCCTCAGGCATGGGTTCCCAGGCGGGTACGATCATGAGATTTGGCGTGACACGGTCGGCATGAAAGAACCGTCGCCAATTACGATTCCAATCCTGATCTTCTGTCTCGGTGAGTGTTAGTTCTGGAGATGGGATCTCTGGAAATATTTCGTTCAATTTTCGGAGAAAGACACTGATTCGCTTCCGTGTATGTTCGGGATTTTTTTGAAATGGTAGATAGGCTTTCAGGGAATGACCCTGAAGGTCTTCTGAAACAATACCTGTACAACCCAGATCAAATAGGAAGGCGCTTACGGACTCATGGGCAACCGGGTCTATGTCGATACAGATCTCCAGCCATCCTGGGTGTTCAGGGTTAGAAATGGGCACAGCGTCATCTTTAGTTAAGGTATTATAAAAATCCCCCTCAATCCCCCTTTGCAAAAGGGGGAAGTGTTCGGAATACCTATCTTTATTGAGATGTTACCTATATCAAAATCAGTAAACTCTCTGCGTCCTCGGCGGCTCTGCGGTGATCACGCCTTTTGAAAGACGTAATTGAGTTGCCCGTTAGGCAGGTTATTGACCTCCGTCTTCATCTCCATGCCCACTTGTATCTTTTCGTCCGGGATATCACTGGCGATTCTTCCGAATACCTTATAGTCTCCGTAGTCTAAAAGGGCAATGGAATATGGAAGATCGTCCCCGAATCCTACTGGGGCATATTCCAGTTTGCTGTAACTTATGAGTTTGCCGTTTCCGGAGACCTCAAGCCATTCCATGTTGCTTGTAAGACACTGGTAACAGTCGGCCCTGGGCGGGAAAAAAACCAGGCCGCAATCCTTGCACCGGGTGTACATGATCTTTCCCTTCTCCATGTAGTCGATAAAATCATTGACTTTCGAGATGGAGGTAAAGCTGACGGTTCCGAATTTTTTAAAACGATCATCCACTTCTTTTTTCTTTCCCATATTATTATCTCCCAAGAAGGGTGACGTTTCCGTATAATCCCACGCCACCTATGTTATGTACCAGTCCTATCTCCGGATCTTTGACCTGCATGTCGCCTGCCTCATTTCTGAGCTGAAGGACAATGGTTCTGATCTGGGACCCACCGGTCGCACCGATGGGGTGGCCTTTGGAGAGAAGCCCTCCATCCACATTAACCGGTATGCTCCCTTCTTTGTAAGTTTCTTTGCTCTTGATGAGTCCTTTTCCTTCTCCAGGCTTTGCGAAACCCAGATTTTCGTAGGCCATCATTTCGGCAATCGTGAAGCAGTCATGAACCTCAGCCACGTCTATGTCTTT
>JAUWMY010000231.1 GCA_030612945.1 Desulfobacteraceae bacterium | reverse complement strand
CTGAACCTTTGAACCCTGAACGGTTACAACAACTCTTACCCCAGATCAGCGAAGGGAAACAGATATGGAACTGAAAACTGAAAAAACCTTTGCATATTGTCTTGCAGCCTTACTCCTTGTGGTGGGCGTCGTGTGCTATGCAGCCTTTCCCCAAGAGAAGCCGGAAGACCCCATAAGGATCATGCTTAAAAGCGCAGGAGGAACTGTACTGTTCGACCATAAGGAACATGCTTCAGAGGATGGATACGGCTTCGATTGCACCGAATGTCACCATTTGTGGGAAAACGATGGGGCCAAACCTGAGGCATGTGGAGAATGTCATGAGGTGGATGGGGAAGACCCCATGAAAAGATCAGATGCATTCCACATGCAGTGCATGGGTTGCCACGAAGACGACGGGACTGCCCCGGTTGAGTGCTCGGTGTGCCATGCTTTCTAACCTGTGGAGTATAAATAAAAATCCAGGCCCAGAGGGTGTTTGTAGGAGGTAAACATGATAAAGAGACCGTTTTTCAGTTTGGGAAAACCTAAGCTGAAATATCCGGTAAATGATACTGAAGAACAAGATGTAATAAGGGTTACTCCCATTCCAGGCAGAGTGACGTTTTTTCTGGAAGACCCTTATGAGAGGAATGAAGGTCTTTTAATAAAGCCAGGCGATAAGATTAAGACAGGACAGAAGCTGAAGCTCACAGAAGATGATAAGGACTATGTCATCTCATCGGTCACGGGGACAATTGCCGGTATTTCTCAGTATAAGGGTTATTTGGGTAAAACCTACGCGGCAATTTCCATTGACACAGCCGATGAGGAACAATGGGATGACAAATTCAAAGAGGGTTGCCAGAAACCCACTCTTGAAAACTCCCTTGAATTCCTGGGCTGTCTCCCCGGCGACACTGGTTTTATACCTATTTTAGATACCCATTCTCCTTTAAATACAATAATAATAAATGGTGTTGACAAGGACATTTTGGTTTCAACAAATCGGCTCATAGTACAAACCGAAACTGATAACCTGAAAACCGGTATTGAATATCTAAGGGAAATTACCGGAGCAGGGGAGATCATGATTACCGTGCCTCCTGAATTGGCCTCCCAGGCCGGGGAAACCGGTGCCGATGTAAAGGTGATTGAACCTATCTATCCGAACACACTACCAGAAATAATTATGAAGAGTATTCTGGGTAAGACCCCGCCGGCAGATAAGACATGGGAAGAGGCAGGGGTTGGATTAATAAATGCCGAAGCAGTTGTGGCGTTTTCAAATGCCTTCACCAAAGGACAGATACCGGTCAGTAAATTGCTGACTGTCATCAATAAAGATCACACGACGGTCCACGTGAGGGCAAGGGTTGGCACTCATGTAAAGGAAATCCTGGCCACACTGGATATTGAGACGCACCACGGCGATCAGCTTGTTCTGGGCGGCCCCATGACCGGTCATGCCCTGTATTCCGAAGACTTGCCCATTTTGTCCGACACGGACGCTATTATGGCCAATGACAAGGATAATGTTGTGTTCCCTTCCGACTGTCACTGTATTAACTGCGGGGAATGCGTGAGGGCCTGCCCGGCCAGGATTCCCGTTAATATGCTTATACGGGTCCTGGAAAACGACCTTTATGAGGAGGCAGCCAGAGAATATGACCTTCTATCTTGCATCGAATGTGGTCTTTGCAGCTATGTATGCACAGCGCGAATTCCTATATTTCACTATATCATGCTTGGCAAGTACGAGTTTGCCCGAATAGAGACTGCGGAGGAATCCAATGCCTGACCAGAAGTTATTTATTGGTTCACATGCACCCTATTGGCACAATGGAAGCAGCATATCAGCAAAAAGCTATCATACCATGCTGGCCGCCCTCCCTGCGGTGGTCCTGGGCATTTGGCAATACGGCGCTCCCGCACTTGGGGTTTTGGCGCTTTCAGTATCCTGTGCCATGATCTGGGAACTTATCATGAATATCGCCATGAAACGGCCTGCAAGTATAGGGGATGGAAATGCTGCAGTTATCGGACTTTTATTTGCCATGCTATTGCCCGCCACAACGCCATGGTGGGCTGTAGTGGCGGGAACATTTGTGGCGGTTGTCATAGGAAAACAGATTTTTGGTGGTATAGGCTGTAATCCCCTCAATCCGGCCCTGGTGGCAATTGCCATATTGATGCTCTCTTGGAAGAGTATGCTGGATTTTAATAGTGCCCTCGTAAACTATGAGTTCAGTTTTAACATGGTATACCCGCTGGCCGCGATTAAGGGTTTTGGGGCGTCAGCCGTTTCAGATTACAGTACGGCCGGACTGCTCATGGGCCAACAACCTGGCGGTATAGGGACGACCTTCGGACTTGGTTTAATTATTGGCGGGCTGTATTTAATGCTGCGCGGTCATATTCGGTGGGAGATATCCCTGTCGTTTCTTGCATCTGTTTTTGTGACCGCTCTTCTCTTTAATCTTTCCGATCCTGACAAATATGCAAACCCCGTATTTCATTTATTGACCGGATATACCCTGATCGGCGCATTCTTCCTTGCTACTGAGGACTCATCTTCACCTGTCAACTTTGTTCCAATGCTGCTTTACGGGGCTCTTGCCGGTATTTTGACGGTCCTCATCCGCAATATAGGGGCCTTTGTGGATGGCGTAGTGTTTGCCATTCTCATGATGAATGTGGCCAACCCACTTTTAGACAAGATCAGACCAAAAGCAATGGGAAAGGGAATCAAGCATGCGTGAAATGATAAGACTCCTTGTGGTTATTGCCGTTTTCAGTGCTGTTTCAGGAGGGCTGCTGGCAGCTATTCAAAAGGGAACTAAGGACCGGATTGAGTATCAGCAACTAAAATTTGTCAAGGGTCCGACCATTCAACAGATCCTGGAAGGTTCTTCTAATGATCCCCTTGTTGACCGTTTCAAGCTGCCCGATGGGAAGGAAGAGAGAAGCTTCTTCGTGGGTGTATTTGACGGTAAGGCAAATATCGTTGCCCTTGAAGCCTTTGGAAAGGGTTTTGGCGGTGACATCGGCGTTATCATTGCTGTTAACGTGGAAAATGATGAAATCGTTGGAATAGGGGTCACAACCCATAGTGAGACGCCCGGCGTGGGATCAAAGGTAAAGACCGACACCTCCTTAAGTGAGCAATTCAAGGGTCTACCCATTAAAGAGCCTTTCAAGGTAAAGGCAGATGGCGGACAGATTGATGCCATTAGTGGGGCCACTGTTTCATCGCGTGGCGTGTGTGGCGCTGTTGTAGGTTCAGCGGAAATATATATGCGGCTGAAAAAAGATATCATAGAAAAATTGAAAGCATTCAAGACATAGGGAGACGATGTTTTATGGCAAAGAGCGCTGTTCAGGAATTTACCAAGGGGCTGTGGGCTGAAGTTCCCCCGTTTCGTCTTGTCCTCGGGTTGTGCCCGATTCTGGCAGTAACGAAGACTCTGGAAAACGGTGTTGGAATGGGAGTAGCAACGACTTTTGTCCTGGTGTGCTCCAATATGCTCATATCACTGCTCAGGGATGTGATACCCAAACAGGTGAGGATCGCCTGCTATATCGTTGTTATCGCCACCTTTGTCACCGTGGTTGAACTGTTGATGCAGGCGTTTGCCTACCCATTGTTTCTGAAGCTGGGAATTTTTATACCCCTTATTGTGGTAAACTGTATTGTCCTTGGCCGTGCAGAAGCCTTTGCCGCCAAAAACGGAGTCGTCGCTTCTTTTGCGGATGGCCTGGGAATGGGGGTTGGGTTTACTCTATCCTTGACAGCTCTATCAATTTTCAGGGAAATTTTTGGAAGCGGGACTTTAACCTTACCTTTTATAAGTACAGTTTTACCTGTGTTTGGCCCTTCCTTTGAGCCTTTTGCCTTTTTAGTGGAAGCGCCAGGGGCCTTTCTATGCTTAGGGCTTATGCTTTGTATAATGAATATGCTTGGTAAAAAATAGAGAAGGAGAAAATAGATGGGTGATTACTTTCTACTGGCAATAAGTTGCATCTTTGTCAACAACATCCTCCTCATGCAGTATCTGGGAAACTGTCCCTTCCTTGGGGTGTCCAAAAAAATGGAAACAGCCCTGGGAATGGCCATGGCGGTTGTCTTTGTGCTGGTCCTGGCAGGGGCTATAACCTGGATTACCAATAACCTGATACTTAAACCATTCGGGTTTGAATACTTAAGGACCCTGGCCTTTATTCTGGTAATTGCGGCCCTGGTCCAGTTTGTTGAGATGTTTCTCAAAAAGAGCATACCCGCACTTTATGCCGGTCTTGGAATATTTTTACCGCTGATCACAACAAACTGTGCGGTTATGGGTGTATGCCTTATCAATATCAAGGAAGAGTACACGTTTGTACAGGCTCTGGTTTCGTCTTTTACCTATGCAATCGGCTTCGGATTGGCCCTGATCCTGTTTGCGGGTGTTCGTGAGCGGATCCTTTTGGCAAGGGTCCCAAAACCTCTACAGGATACCTCTATCGGTCTTGTAGGGGCAGGAATGATGTCTCTTGCTTTTTTCGCATTTAAGGGAATGGCCTAGGAGGAAAAAATGTTAGGTGGTATTTTGGTCATGGGAGGACTGGGGGTGTTTATCGGTGTGGGACTGGCAATAGCATCCAAGATATTTTATGTCTATGTTGATCCCAAAATTGAAGCCGTGGACGAAGCATTGCCTGGTGCCAATTGTGGTGGATGTGGGTATCCCGGATGTACAGCAAATGCCGTGGCCATTGTTGAAGGAAAGTCCCCCCCCTCCTCATGGGTGGCCG
The DNA here is from genome assembly GCA_030612945.1 of Desulfobacteraceae bacterium. Classification (GTDB taxonomy): domain Bacteria; phylum Desulfobacterota; class DSM-4660; order Desulfatiglandales; family Desulfatiglandaceae; genus 4484-190-2. The sequence goes on along the minus strand of JAUWMY010000231.1, from coordinate 428 downwards.
CACCCCCTGAAACAGGGGAGGAAATTGCCGCCATCATGGGGCTAAAACTCGAGGCCAGGGAGCCTGACATAGCAAAGCCGGGATGCACCTATGGTGTTCAGGATGCCGATGTCAAATATATCTATAATGGGATATATGATTGCAGGGCGGCTGTCCTGTTAAATGGCGGCACAAAAGTCTGCCCCATCGGATGTCTGGGCTTGGGAACCTGTGTAAGGGCCTGCCTCTTTGGCGCTCTCTCCATGGGGCCTGATAATCTGCCCGTGGTTGATCCGGACCTTTGTACTGGCTGCGGAGCCTGCGAGCGCGTTTGTCCAAAGCACATTATTACGCTTTCTTCCTATACAAGGCGTATTCAGGCAGAACACACCACGGATGAATGCACGGCCCCCTGCCAGAGGGCGTGCCCTGCCGGGATTGATATTCCA
>JAUWMY010000270.1 GCA_030612945.1 Desulfobacteraceae bacterium | reverse complement strand
CTGTTCATCTGTGGACCCTTATCTGCCTGTCTCTGGGCATTTAGGCGAAAATGAGCGTGAATACCTGGGGCCTGACCTGGCAGAGGTTGGATTGTGATTTGTTGAATAAATCAGGTGCCTTGTAAAAAAATCCCGCCCTGTATCTGGCGGGATTTTTCATTCTCAGAGGCTTAAGGGTTTGCGCAAAAATAACTTCACATTCTCTCGTCTCATCTTCAGGTCGTCTTCGGTCGATCTTCACTCACGAAGTCCTCGAAACAGTTCATTATTCCTGTGGCTTCGCTCATTCAGATCGGCCAAATCCAACCTAAATCTGAGCGAGAACTCTGTGAAGTTATTTTTGCGCGCACCCTAAGCGGAAGGAAAGAAAATGGAATGGGAGTTAATTAATGGAGATGTATGATATCAAACCTAAGGAAGAATGGCAGCGGGTATTAGATACTGTCTACCGGGAGCTCGGGATGCCATCAGCTATTACAGACAAAGAAAATACAGTGCTGCAGGTCAGTGGGCAGCGAAATCCACTGTGCTCAAAAATCCGTTCCATCAAAGAATCATCCGCGTTTATATGCAGTCAGGCACAGCAATTTATGGCCAAAGAGACCAAAAAAAAGAAGAGGCCAATAATTGATATCTGTGATGCAGGCATGTCAAAATTTGTAATCCCAGTTTATTATCAAAGTGATTTTGTAGGAACTCTTACCGGCTGTGGGGTTTCTATTGCTGGCGAAGAACTTGAAGCCTTTCTTATTGAAAAGAGCACAAAAATGAATGAACAGGACATTGAGGAACTTATACAACAAGTGCCTCAGGGCGATTGGTCAATAATATCCGAGGTCACGCAAAAACTTTTCCATCAGATCCAAAATGACATATGAGGATGATTTGTAACTACACAGGTTGTTAGGTTCACGGTTCAGCGGTTCACGGTTGGTTGCCTTATCTTCATACTGGTCTATGTTCATCGTTTTTTAACCTTGAACCGTGAACCATTGAACTTTGAACCAGTTATGATGATTTAAAGGCTATTTTCTACCACCATGAGATGATTTTATCGTGTTCGAAAATAAGATCGATCAGTTTTTCGTAGTCAGCCTGCTCATCATGTAGTGCGAATACAGAGGTTTCTTTGCTTTGTGATTCGCCTAAAGAGGCCATAAGGATTTTTGTATTGTTATCTGGCTCTGTTTTCAAGATGTGCAGAATCTTCATGTGCCACTCCTAAAACGGTATCACGAGATCCATTTTTTTTAGTTTTTGACCAATGTCATCAATTGCCACATATTTAAAGCCGTGTTTTTCCACGTTTGTCTTGTTATTCGAGTAGTACTCAGCTTCCATATCTTCAAGCCATTCGAGGCTTTCTTTGTACTCGTCAGTCATTTCCACCTCAACGTCAAGCACGAACATATGGACATAGAAGTTTTCAACGGCCAGGCCCAGGGCGGAGCGTGAACCTTCCCACAGATCCTCTTTTTTCCTAATCAAAAAAGCTACATGCCTGATATTTTCCATACTGACTTGTCCTCTTCAAAACACCACATAACGGTCGCACTCCTCGATCACTTCGGCATGTCTGGCCTGGGTGGCAAAATCTTCCTCGCCGATGCCGGGGACAGGCGGACGGAGCCCCTGTCTCTCAAAGGCCACTTTGCACAAGGTCATCCCGGCCAGGCCTATAAGTTCATCGAACCTTTTTTCCTGGGTCAAGAGCGTCCCAAGGTGTGTAAAAAAAATGGTTACATCAACATTTTTTTTCTTAGCTGCCTTGCATAGCTTAATGATTTTATCAAAATGTTGATTAGAGCTTACAAAAACCCCTAAAGATTTGGCCATCTAATGACTCCTTTAGTAATTTCTCAATAAGTCCGGGCATTCCGGTTTCTTCCCCCTTTTTCAAAGGGGGATTGAGGCCTGCCCTGGCGCGACTTGTTGGCCATATGTCTTAACTTGACGAAGCAGTTATGCTCGATCAGCCTCTCTCACAACGTATCAAGGCCAGGTCTGGGCCAGGGGGGGATTTTTCTAATACAGGCTGGGCCTATTGAGAACTTACCTCCTTTACCTTATAAGACTGTACACATCTAACCGATATCAGTAAGTCAGTGGGTTTCGCTCATTCCACCACGAAGGGGAATGGCATATCCACGTTCTTTTGTCAAATGTTTAGAAAAAAAAGAGTTGAAAAAGACCAGCGAGGGACCGGAAACCCTGGTCATTTCATGCTTGAAGGAAAACATTGTTTGTCGTATTATCGCATTGTTAGATCAGTGATTGATGAACTCGTAAAAAGTCGAAAAGCACCATTTTTTGTCATTCCGGCGAAAGCCGGAATCCAGTTTTTTCAATTGGTTACAGAGTTTCTGGACTCCGGTTTTCACCGGAGTGACGACTTTTTACGAATCCATCAGTGATTAGTTACTTCTCAAAAAGTTCGGGTGGAATTTATCCCTGGCCCAGACCTGATTCGCAATGTATATGTTCTATAACTTCAGCTTTGTAAATTTTGCAGCGATAATAGCTGCGCCCCGGGATGTCGCGCCTCCCGATCCCGTCCCGGTCTCGGGACGGGGAGGGCAGGCCGTAAGGATTTTATCCCGCCTGGCGGGACGCCTAAACTCCAAAAGGCTACAAAGCCATCATCATTCGGTCAAGGCCTATATTCTGTTTTTTGTGCCCGAACTTTTTGAGAAGTTACGGTGATTATAGTTAAACTATATCTTTTATGAATACAGTTAATCTATTGAAATAAAAGGAAATATTATACGTACGACCTATTTGATATTACCACAGAGTGAGGTATGTTATGACAAATGAAGAGAGCCAGAGACTGATTTCCATTCTTGATGCTATCGAGGACGGCATCTATATCATTGATGCTGATTACACTTTAGAGTTCATGAACAAAACAATGGTTAAAGACTTTGGAGCGGGTGTAGGAAAAAAATGCTATCAGGTGATTAACAATAGTGATGAGATATGTCCCTGGTGCAGGGCAAAAGAGGTGTTTGAGGGTGAGACAATACACTGGGAGCAACACGTGCCGGGTGTGGATAAGACCTATGATCTTCTTGAATTGCCCTTGAGGAATACGGATGGGACTATTTCAAAACTGAGTATATGCCGAGATATTACACAAAGACAAAAACGTGAAGAAAAGATCAGGGCTTCCGAAGAAGACTACAGGAGATTGTTTGATCACGTGGGTTCCGGGGCATATATAAGCAGTAAAAAAGGGAAATTTCTGAATGTCAACCAAGCCCTTCTAAATATGTTGGGTTACAAAAATAAAGAGGAATTTCTTAAGATTGACATAGCGAAAGATCTATACTTGAGGCCTGAGGATCGGCGAAAGTTCCAGGAAATGATTGAGAAAGATGGCCAGGTTATTGACCTGGAAGTAGATTTTAAACGTAAGGATGGCACTCCTCTCCCTGTCTTGCACACAAGCCACGCGCGTTATGATTTGAAGGGGAAGGTCCTGGGGTATGAAGGGCTCAATGTGGATCAAACCCAGCGAAAACAGATGGAGAGGGAGGTTAAAGAAGCGCATGATTTTATGAACAATATTATTCAAAGTTCGCCGAATGCCATTATGGCAGCGGATATTAAGGGAAATATTCTACTCTGGAACAGGGCCGCGGAAGAGACGCTGGGTTATAAGTCTGAAGATACGATTGGTCGGATGCATATCACAAGTGTCTATCCGGAGGGGGTGGCAAAAGAGATCATGAAAATGATGAGGAGCCATGAATATGGAGGTGTCGGGAAGTTAAGATCCTACCCCATGGTCTATGTGAGACGGGATGGCGGAATTGTGGAGGGGAACCTTTCGGCAGCCATAATTTACGATGCCAGGGGAAAAGCAGTTGCCTCAGTGGGAATATTCATAGATCTCGAGGAGAGGTTGGAAATGGAACGAAAACTCAGGCAGACACAGGAACAGTTGCTACAGTCTGAAAAGCTGGCAGCCATGGGGCGTTTGACCTCGCAGATTGCCCATGAACTAAATAACCCGCTCTATGGGATTATGAATACGTTAGAGTTGGTGAAAACAGAGATCCCTCCAGAGAACAAAAGAAGAAAGATCCTTGATATGGCCCTTTCTGAAACGGTGAGGCTCAGCGAAATGCTGCGCAAGATGCTTTCTTTCTCAAAGCCAGACGAGGAAGAAAAGCAACCGACCAATATCAATACCATCCTGGACGAGATCCTGCTTCTGCATGAGAAGCAGTTGCGCGAGCACAGCATCCGGATTTCCCCGTCTCTGGCAGAGGACCTGGACATGGTTAAGGCTTCAAAGAACCAGCTCCGCCAGGTCTTTCTAAATATTATTTCCAATGCCAGAGATGCCATGCCGGAAGGGGGTACATTGAGTGTGACGACAAGGGCCGAAGGAGATAATGTACACGTTGAAATATCAGATACCGGTATGGGTATCAGAAAAGAAGACCTCAATAAAATTTTTGACTCATTTTTTACTACAAAGGACAATATAAAAGACGTCGGTCTGGGTCTATCTGTCTGCTATGGGTTCATAAAAGACCATGGAGGCGACATCAAGGTTGAAAGCGAATGGGGTTCCGGGGCAACCTTTACGATTATTTTACCCATGTTCAAAGAAGGTGCTGAGGAAGAAACCTCGTAATCGTTCACGGGTTCAAAGCCTGCCCTCCCCGTCCCGAGACCGGGAC
>JAUWMY010000074.1 GCA_030612945.1 Desulfobacteraceae bacterium | reverse complement strand
GGAAAACCCGGAGTAAGCCTTAATCTATTTGCGGCACGGGGGGATCCAGGGGAAACGCCTTTTGAAAAAGGTGTCCGGCTTTGAGAAGGGTAGCCTCGTCAAAGGGGCGCCCGATTATCTGCATGCCAACTGGAAGTCGCTGATTGGAAAACCCGCAGGGAACAGATAACACAGGGTTTCCTGCAAGATTGAAATAGCGTGTAAATCTGGTTAGCGCAGAGCGTACGTTTATCATTCGGTCTGGCCCTATGGATACTTCCTGGCTCTCAATGGGAGGTGCATCCACAGTGGTTCCCGGAACTACTAACAGGTCAACTTGCGAAAAAACATCGGCAAGGACGTCTATTAGTTTGGTCCGAATTCGTAAGGCATGGATATACCGGGTGGCAGGGATGGTCATTCCCAAACGTATGCCGGACATAACCTCGTCACCCACATCTTGCGGTCTGTTACGGGCATGAGTTTCAAGGCATGTGGACGCCTCGGAAAATAGCACTGTGAAAGCTGCAATATCATCTTCAATAATTCCTGGGATATCTATCTCACGAACACTCGCCCCAAGTGTTTCCATCCTTTTTACAGCCTTTAAAACAGCTTCTTTGACGTCCTGCCGGATGTTCTCATAAAAAAAAGTTGTTGGCAAGCCTATCACCAGGCCATTCATGTCACCTTTTAATGAAGCCATGTAATCCTCTGACTGGTGATTAGCACTCGCGCGATCATTTGGGTCATGCCCGGCAATGGCCTTTAAGCCCAAGGCAATATCTTCAACCTGCCTGGCCATAGGCCCAACGTGATCAAGAGACCATGACAAAGGTAGAACTCCCCTGCGACTCACTAAGCCATACGTCGGCTTAAGGCCCACTGTACCGCAAAGGCTGCTGGGAATACGGATAGAGCCACCAGTATCAGTACCGAGGGCCAAGGGTATAAAGCCTGCAGCCAGAGCTGCAGCCGAACCGCTGCTTGATCCTCCGCACATCCTTGTAAGGTCCCAGGGGTTAAGAGTTGGACCGTAATGAGGGTTCCGGCTTGTGATACCAAAGGCAAATTCATGCATATTCAATTTGCCAATGAGTATGGCACCAGCCTCTCTGAGTTTTTCCACAACATGCGCGTCAGCGACAGGGACATAATCCTTCCAAATTTTGCTTCCTGCCGTGGCAGGAACCCCCGCTGTATCGAAGAGATCTTTCACGGCAAATGGTACTCCATGCAACGGGCCTCGCCAATGGCCTGCCATGATTTCATCTTGAGCCTTTTTTGCGTCAGAGATAGCAGCCTCGTTGAACACGCGAATAAATGCGTTAATCTTTTTGTCAAAAGAGTGAATACGCTCCAAACAGGCATTGATCACCTCAACAGGAGACACTTCCAGATCCCGGATCATTTGCCCGAGTGCCAGCGCAGAAAGGCGCGTGAAGGATTGGTTATTCATCTTTTCTCCTCTTTGGGAATGCAAATACATGTGCTGGTTCACAATCACGTTGATCGAAAACACCCATCATCTCATACGTTTTTGCAAGGTCCCATGCAAATGGGGTGAACGTTTCAAGGTCTGTATCCTGTGGTAGTGCATAAATTGGGAGTTTTAAGCTTATGGGCTTGGCTTGTTTTTCCATTTATCCCTCCATAGTATACCTCAATTGAACCAAACCCAATTGAGGAGGTATTTGGTATCGGGTATCCGGTACTTGTTTAAAGGAATATTTTTCGTTTTTTACATCTCTTCATCAAAGAAATACAAAATATGATGTGAAATACAATAAAACCAATACCTGATCGTAAATACCCAATACCACCTGATTGCGCATCGCTCAATCAGGATATAGTATAGGTTTCATATCCCTTGGCAGAAAAATTTAACCTACTATACATTCTAAATTGTCCGCGGCCCCTTCAACCATAACAGTTTTAAAATTGATCCTCGACGAACAGATGATAAGAAAAGACCAATTTTCTGTCAAGTACGTACTCGCAAGCAAAAGTTTACCTTTTGAAGCCCAATCGTTGAGTTACGGCTTTTCTTGACAAATTGGTTGAAGCATAGGCTGCGTTTGTTGTAGTATCCATGCAGGAGGGTATGAATTATGAAATCAACAGGTCATAACTTGATCATGTCGGCATTATATAATGGGAGAAAAGGCGACCGGCCTCCAGCAGGAAACCCGACCTCCATCGTCTGCCAGGACCTTATGGATGCCTGTGGGGTTTCATTTCCCCAGGCCCATCTAAATGCTGATGCCATGGCTGATCTTGCCCTTGCGGGTCATGAAATCCTGGGCTTTGACACGGTGATGCCGGAATACAGTGTGCATCAAGAATCGGCAGCCCTTGGATGCGATGTAAATTGGGGTGATCGTGACACTATGCCGGACGGCAAGTCTTTCCCCTATTCTGATTTTTCCGATATTGAAATACCTGAAAATATCCTTGAAAAACCTTCCATGCGTGTGGTTCTGGATGCCCTTTCCATCCTTAGACGCAGCGTTGGGGACAAAGTGGCAATCATGGGCAAGGTTATGGGCCCATGGACCCTGTCTTACCATATGGCTGGCACGCAGAACTTTCTATTACAGATTGGGATGGGTGAGAATGAGAAGGTTATCAAAATGATGCGCCAGTTGATGCCGGTAACCATAGCTTTTGCCAATGCCCAATTCCAGGCAGGAGCAGATGTAGTGTGTCTTGCGGACCACGTGACAGGTGATCTCGCAAGCCCGAGACACTACCAAGAACTTCTTCTGCCTCTTCATAAGGAGATCACTCCACAGATCGGGGGACCGCTCATTCTTCATGTATGCGGTAATTGTAATGACCGCCTTGATCTCTTTGCAGAGGCAGGATTCGAGGCCTATCATTTTGAGTGGCAGATGGACGCTAAGTCAGTCGTTAAAAAGGTGGGGCATCTAATGTCCCTTGCTGGGTGCATAAACAATGCCCAGGTGCTCTACCAGGGGACACCTGATGATGCCTATACGCAGGCCCGTTATGCCATCGATGCCGGGGTCAACATCGTAGGGCCGGAATGTGCTATACCATTGACCACGCCTTTGGAAAACTTGAAAGCGATTGTTACAGCCGTTTGTGAAGGATACTAAACAGGAGGATAAGATTAATGAGTAATGATCTAGGGCAGATTAAAGATGTTATTATTGGTGGAAAACACAAAGAGATAGAAGATTTAGTCAAGGCAGCGATCAAGAAGGAAGAGGTAAGCCTGGATTCGATAATAAACGATGCCATGATTGCCGCAATGGATATTGTGGGCCAGAAATTTGCCGACAGTGAGATATTTGTTCCGGAGATGCTCGTCTCTGCCATGACCATGAAAAAGGGGTTAAATATCATAAAGCCTCTTTTGCAGGGTGATGCAAGCGAATCAAAAGGAACAATAATCATATGCACGGTAAAAGGTGATATGCACGACATTGGAAAAAACCTTGTCACCATGATGTTGGAAGGGGCTGGATTCAATGTTGTCGACCTGGGAGTGGACTTGAGCGTTGAAAAGGTTATTGAACAGGTAGAACAGGTAAGGCCGGAGATACTCGGACTCTCTGCGCTTTTAACTACCACAATGCCTGAGATGAAAAAGGTCATTGAGGCACTGGAAGAAAAAGGATTGCGAAACAACGTAAAAGTGATCATAGGAGGTGCCCCGGTAGATGCCGCCTTTGCGCAAAAGATCGGCGCTGATGGCTACGGGGATGATGCCACAGAGGCCGTTAGGCAGGCCAGAAGGCTTATTGCAGAGAATTGAACCGTGAACCCCTGTCGAAGATCCCGTTGGGCGGGGAACCTTTGCACCCGTGAACGGTTACGAAATGCGTAGCGCTTTGGGAGTACAAACCTTAACACATTGGGGGGTTCCCCCACACAGGTCACAGTGATAAGCATTTTCACCAAATACCGTCAAGGCATCGAAGGGACATTGTTCCGCCCTTTTTATAGCCCAGATGAATCTCTTTTTCTCCAACCCCTCCCTGACCTCCTCCCCATTCAGGCATTTCATCTCTTTGCACTGATTGCAAAGAATGGGGATATTTTGACTTGAGTCAAGGTCATCTTTCCGGATACGAATGGCCGATTTTTCCGTATTTATCACCCCTAAATGGAAAAGAGAACACACCATTTCGCAGAGATGACAGCCGCTGCACTTTTTCTTATCAACCTTGATTCTCATCTATCAAGTCCAATCTTTTCAGAGTAGTCCTTTTTGGAACGCCATTCTGGTCCCAGCCATGGAGCCGATAGTATTCATCCAGCATTTTGTCAAACTCCTCCCGCAAAATGACTTCCCCCCGGGCAGGTCCTTCCGGGACAGGTTCACTGAAATACCTTTTGGGAAGGGTATCCTCCTGACGTGAGAAGCCATCTCTGATCAACATCATTCTTTCCAGGGTATAGATCCTTTCTCCAATGGTCTTTAGGTCCTTTGCCCCAAGGTTAAGACCGGTGGATAGGGAAATTAACCTGGAAAATTGCCTGTATTGGAGAGCGTGAGGGCTTGAAAAAACAGTGAGGAAACGGCAGACACCCAGGGCATCAGAGACCGCATTCAGGAGTTCATGCCACCAGACCATCCTTCCCTTCCCCGAGTAAGAGGAAAAATTATTGCTGACCGAACCTCCGTAAATCCTCTTAAGGACTTCATTGGGAAGCCCCAGGATGTCCAGGGACGGACGGCTCCTCATGTGGCAGGCCCCCCTGGTGGACGTGGCCATACCAAGGGCGAAGCTTTTTGGGAGCCTTTCATCGGTCATCTCGATGGGAAAATTTTTTACTTCGAGGAGATAATCATGAGAAGCTTCACCGAAGACCTTTTTTGCAAACGGGCCTTCTGCTAAAATATTTCCGAAGTCTTTTCTATTTGCAATCAGGTGGATAAGTTCTATGACAGACTCTCCATCTCCCCAGACCAATGGGAGCCCTGTCCTTTCCTGATTTATAATACCCCTTTGGTATAGTTCCATTGCCCAGGCGATATACGATCCTGTTGAAATAGTGTCAAGGCCATAGAGGTTGCACAGTTCAACAGCGTAAATGATATTCTCAAGATCAAGATTTCCCAGTTTGGTCCCAAATGAACCTATGGAGGCATACTCCGGCCCCTCCCCTTTTGTCCCTTTATACCGGCCTTTTTCTATGGAAAATCGATGGCGACAGTGGGCAGGACAGGCAAAACAGGAAAGCATGCCAGTGGAATAAGGTTCCAATGCCTCGGCCTCCAAATGGTGACCTCGATCGCCGACCGTGGTTAATTGATTATTGCGGACGCTCAAAATGCCCATGGCATTGGCGTATTTAAAGAGGAGAGGAGTACCGAGTTTTCCAAGGGCCTGAGCCCATTTTGTCTCCATTAATTTTTTCAAGGTATTGAGATAATACCTCAAATACTTCTCCGGCTCTGAAATACTGATATCCAGAGTCCCCCTGACTGCCACTGCCTTGAGATTCTTTGAACCCATAACAGCGCCCATACCGGTTCTCCCGGCAGCATTTTTCATACCAGAACGGATGGCGGCATATCTTACCAGGTTCTCACCGGCCACCCCGATACAGGCGACCCGGACTTTTTCATCCCCCAACTCGATACGAATTCTTTTCTGTGTTTCAACCGTATCAAGGCCTTTCAGCTTTTGAGCATCGCGAATCTCTATTTCGCCGTTTCTAATCAAGAGATATACCGGATTTTTACTCTTGCCTGTAATTACCAAATGGCTCAGTCCTGCTTTGACCAGTTCAGCCCCGAACTCACCACCCATACTGGAGTCTCCAAGGTGGCCTGATTCCGGTGATTTGGCGGTGATATTGATGCGGGAGCCAAAACCGAGAGTACCTGTAAGGAGTCCGGCCCCAAAGATGAGCGGGTTTTCCGGGGAAAATGGATCCAGACTGGAAGAGTAGTACCTGGAAAGGAGATACATATTTATCCCCCTCCCGCCCAGAAATTTTTCCCGAAGATCTAAAGATAAAGGGGTAATCTCGATGGAACCATCTCGGAGGTCAATAAAGGCTATTTTTCTATCTAAAACCATCTTGGGCTCAAGACCTACAGTAATTTCTGGAAGAAACGCTCCCACCGGGGAAGGTAATGCTCATCAGGTTTAAGTGATATCACCACGGCGGTGGCACGGCCCACGATCTGTTTGCGCTCAACAAATCCAAAAAATCGGGAATCCGCGCTGTTGTCCCGATTATCACCCATTAAAAAATAGTGTCTTTCCGGAACGATTACCGGGGCAAATGAACGCAGGGATGGTCGCGCAGGTGTAATCATCACCGGATGTGTTTGTCCCGCAATAATTTCACCAAAAAATAGGTGATTCAATTGCTTATGAGGTGCGATCTGGTTAACAATTTTTTGATCGAGTGTTTCATACTCCGCGGCTTTTCCATTGATCCAAAGCTGGCTGCTCAGCATTGCGATTGCGTCTCCCGGGAGACCCACAATACGTTTGACTAAGCGCTTACCATCTGCTGGTGAAAAGAAGACTACTATGTCTCCTCGTTTCGGATCATCCCACCTCGCCAGGTGCCAGGTTGTGTAAGGAACTTTCAAATCATAAGCCAGTTTGTTCACAAAAATACGGTCGCCTTCTAAAATGGTCGGTTTCATTGATCCTGTAGGGACATCATTCCAATCCGCTATGGCTGACTTAAAAGATGTCGCGATCAACAGGGCGATAACTATACTACATCCCCACCCCCGCCAAAAAATTGATAACCGTTTCTTCCATTTATTTAACATATGTATCTCCTTAAATCTCAAATTCTCTAATACCCCCTGTTAAAATCAACTATATATTTGAGTGGTTTTTTGTCCACAAACCGATGATAATTTTCAGCGAAAATCTTTACAATACCCTCTGGAAAACTGAATCCTGAATTATGAGGAGTAATCATTACATTTGGTAAAGCCCAAAGACGACTCTCTTCGGGGAGAGGTTCCTCTTCGAACACATCTAACACTGCTCCGTGAATAAGCTTTTCTTCTAAGGCCCGAACCAGTGCGCTTTCAGAGATAACACTGCCCCTGCCTACATTGATCAGTACCGCAGAACTTTTCATGGCCTTAATAGTTTCATAGTCCATTAAATGCAATGTGTCCGGAGTACTTGGAAGTGTGATCACAATATAATCCGGATTAGACAGAAATTCCTTGAAGTCCGATTGGGTAAAAATGCGATCGATTCCTGGCACATCTTCATAGGAGCGCTTATAACCCCAGACCTTCATTCCAAAATGTTTAGCAGTTTGGCCGAGATGGCGACCAATAGAACCGAGACCGCAAATACCAAGAAGTTTGCCCTGAAGGCTTTCATACGGTATTTTTTTCCAGGCCCTCTCCTTTTGATTCTCGTAAACTTCAAGAATATGCCTTTCTAAAGCGAGAATATAGACAAACACATACTCACTCATTAAAGGCCCGAATACGCCCTTCACACCGGTAAGGACGTAATCTGTTCGTTGACGAGGACTTAAAAGAGCTTCTCCGCCTGCAAATATGGATTGCACCCATTGCAATTTATTTGCAGCCACTAATATAAGTGCAATGAGTTTCGGTGCCCCGAGAATAATATTGCAATTTTCAACGTATTTCTTAGCCTTCTCGACAGAATCAAAAGCAACAAGCTCAAGATTAGTAAAATCAAGTCTCTTAATCAACTCAGCATATCGCGTTGGATCCCTGGATAGAATTAGGAGCCTATTTTTATCCATCATATCTACCCTACTACCTTCAGGAAATCATCCGTCGTAACTTTGCCCATTGCATAGTCTTCATGCCACCCATCCGGGACAGGCATTCTTTTATATAAACGTTCGCGATCGGCTTCAAGCAATAATCGAGGCTTGTGCATAAAATCAGCAGCGCACATAACAGGTTTCCCTGTTATTGACGATAATCGTTCTAACCATTTAAGCCCTTCATGACTTCTCATTAGATGGTGATCAAGAATTACCCGGTCAATTGCCTGGCAAAGTCTTTCCGCATTATGCCAGGCCCTTCTCGTTTGATCATCAGATAACCGAGATAGATAAATTGGAGGTCCGCCTGCAAATACGATGTCAGGTTTCCAGCGGATTATTTTGGAAACCGTGTCATCATCTAATAGCTGAATATCAGGAGCATGAACAAATATCTTATCTTCTTCAATCCTCGTCATTATGACAGTCTCTAAAGTACCATGTGCCTCCCCATGAGGCACCGATCCAGAAAAGGTAATTGGGCCGTCTTTTTTTCCTTCTGCTGAAATTAAACCCACATGCAAATTAGCAGTGAGAGATGCTGCCCTATTCTTTTCAGTAAGGGAGAAATGGGATGGGTCTTTGGTCCAGATCCTCACACGCGGGTTCAATCCGATTATGCTTCTAATATCTAGCTGATAAGGATTGGCATCTGCCAAAGGAACGTGGTCTCCGTGGAAATGACTCAATACGATATCCGTCGACTTGCTCCACACATCAATAATTCTCCTTTGGGCTTTTTCGTCTACAGCGATTTGGACAGGATGAGGGAGCAATTTATGCCTCACATAGCCTAAAGCGACTCCCGGATCAATCAATATGTTTCTATCTCTGGTTTTTACAAAACAGCAAAGCCCCCTTACGCCTAAAGATTCAGCTCCTATGATTTCTATGTACATAAATAAAAGCCCCTGACTCCCTAAACCTGCCATCAACAACTTTAAACCCGAACACCTGGTTTTATCAAGCCTTTTCCATTGACCCGCAGCCGCGGTTCTCCTACACTGCCTTCGATTCAAATAAATTATGTAACTACTAATGGACTTTAGATAGGATAACAGGATTAAGTTAAATTCCCTTTAAAAAAAATCATGAAACCTTGTCTATCCTGTTATCCTGTCAAAAGTAGTTTGGAATCATTGGTGTGAAGTTCCCATATAAGCCCTTAAACCAAACACCGAACAAGAATGTCAAAGGAGGAACTTTATGAAGAATGCGATTGTAGCCTTTATGGGCCTGCTGCTTTTATTACTTGTGACTGTCTCTCAAGGGTTTCCAGGAGAAGTGCGCAGCAAGACTTTCACCCAGGGAGAGATCAAGGTGATGGAAGAGTCAAAAGCCATAATACATACAGATTTTGGTGACATAACCCTGAGATTTTTCCCAAAACTGGCGCCTAATCATGTAAACAGCTTTATGGAATTGGCAAAGAAAGGTTTTTATGATGGAACCATTTTTCACAGGGTTATTCCTGGCTTTGTGATACAGGGAGGCGATCGCAATTCCAGGAGCCACGAAAAAGCCCTGCATGGCTCGGGTGGCCCAGATTATCAGCTGAAGGCGGAATTCAGTTCCAAGCTCCATCAAAGGTGAACCTTATCAATGGCAAGATCT
>JAUWMY010000481.1 GCA_030612945.1 Desulfobacteraceae bacterium | reverse complement strand
TCTCACCATTTATTGCCGGCGATTGCAACCCGACATCCAGATTATCAGCAGGGCAAACTTGGACAGAAATATTTCCAAATTGCATAAGGCAGGAGCCGATCTGGTTATGTCATATGCTTCCATGGGTGCCAACACCATAATCAATCTCTTGAAACCGGATGAGGTTTTGATGTTTGAAGAGGGGCTGAATATTTTCCGCGCGGCGGTGCACTCAACTCTTGTGGGCAAATCTCTTGCTGAAAATCAAATCCGGGAACAAACGGGCTGTAGCGTGATCGCCATTAACACACGGGGCGAATTAAAGATTAACCCCGACCCATCAATTCCTCTTGGTGAAAACGACGAAATGATCTTAATTGGCACTGCCGACGCAGAAAAGCGCTTTTTTGAAAACTATCACCCTAAAAATAGTTTTTTTGGGTTTCGCAATCATCTTATCATCAAACAAGCCCCGGAGCGAGTCAACACAGAATTGAGGAATTCCTAAATAATAACAGCAACATTGTTCGTCTGATTGACATAACGGGTTTCGTTTTTAATTTAATATTTAGTCACATCCAAATATAATAAATGATGGCAAAAGACAAAGGCGATAGGATTGACTACAAAGCGCTCCGCGAGTCGGAGGACAAATACCGGACCATTTTTGAAACAACCGGAACCGCAACAGTCATCATAGAAGAAGACACAACCATATCCCTGGCAAATAAGGAGTTTGAAAAACTCTCCGGTTATTCAAAAGAAGCGGTGGAAGATAAGAAAAGCTGGACAGACTTTGTTGCGAACAAAGATGACCTTGACAGAATGATGGCCTATCACACCGCCCGAAGAATTGATCCAAACAGAGCGCCGAGGAATTATGAATACAAATTCATAGACAAGAATGGCACTGTAAAAGAGGTATTTGCCACTCTTGCTGTGATTCCGGGAACAAAAAAGAGCGTGGGATCTTTTTTGGATATTACCAGGGCCAAGGAAATGGAACATCTCCTGAGAATTCAGGACAAGATGACTTCCCTGGGGCGTGTGGCTGCCGGCATTGCCCATGAAATAAGGAATCCGCTTTCGGGCATCAATATATATTTAAACACCCTGGAAAAGATCTACGATAGAGCGGAAAGCTTAGACAAGATAAAACAAATCCTTGGGCAGATCCAATCAGCTTCGAGTAAAATTGAGTCTGTGATCAAAAGGGTCATGGACTTTTCCAAACCCAGTGAACCCAAGTTGATTTTGACAGACATAAATCAACCCATAGAAGAGGCTATTAACCTCTCCTCTGTCACATTGCGTAAAAGCGGGATCAAGATTGAAAAAATCCTGGCCAATGATCTGCCACTGTGCCATGTGGATCCGCTCTTGATAGAAGAGGTGATTTTAAACCTGGTTACAAATGCCACTGAAGCCATGAAAAATGTGGATGGCGACAAGAAAATAGATGTTACATCATCTGTAAAAAATGACCGTATTATCGTGAGAGTTTCCGATTCGGGTCCGGGTGTGACTCCGGACCTCAAAGATAAGATCTTTGACCCTTTCTACTCAACAAAAAATGGCAGCACAGGAATAGGCCTCAGTATAAATCACAGAATTATAACAGATCATGGCGGATCTCTACAGGTATCAACAAGTAAATTGGGTGGGGCCGAATTCGTGATTGAAATTCCAATTAAAAAAAACTAAATGCCTACATAACTTCGATGAAAAAAGCGCACACAACATAGACTAAGCAAGAATAAACCAATACCCAGTACCCAGCACCCAGTACCCAATGCCCAGTACCCAATACCAGTGAGCGAAGCGAACCCTATGATCACATACTCCATATACATAGTTGATGATGAAGGGACCATAAGGGAAGGGATAACTATGTCCCTTGAGGCGGACTACCGGGTGGAGGCCTTTTCCACAGCCGAGACCGCAATTGATGCCATGAAAAACGATCCCCCGGACCTAATCCTGCTTGACATCGGATTGCCGGGCATGAACGGCATTGAAGCCCTTCGAACAATTAAAAATCTATATCCTGATATCCTGGTCGTTATGATAACCGCTTATGAAGATATAAACATGGTTATTTCTGCAATGAAGCTTGGCGCTTACGATTATGTGTTAAAACCTATTCATATGGATGGTTTGGAAGTGACCATTCGTAATGCCCTTGAAACTGTCAGGCTAAGGAAAGAAGTGCAGATCCTCCAGGAAAGGTATTTAAAAGAAAATCTTCCCTGCTTTATTGGAGAAAGTAACGCTATCCATGATGTGATGGAGTTTGTTGGGATGGTGGCAAAAAGCCCTGATACACCAATCCTTATTCTTGGAGAGACAGGCACAGGCAAGGAATTGATTGCCAGTGCCATTCATTTCAGAAGCCCAAATTTCAAAGGGCCCTTAATGACTGTAAACTGCGCTGCCATCCCAAAGGATCTTGTGGAGAGTGAGCTTTTTGGATATGAGAAGGGGGCCTTTAGCGGGGCAAGTGCGTCAGGTAAAAAAGGTCTGGTCGAAGACGCGGCAAACGGGACCCTGTTTCTGGATGAAGTGGGGGACCTTAGCCTGGAAGCCCAGGCAAAACTTCTCAGGTTTCTTGAAGAGGGCGAATTTTACAGAATAGGCGGGACAAAGAAATTACAAGTTCAAACCAGAGTGGTCTCTGCCACAAACAAAGACTTAGACAGCATGATAGAAAAAGGGCTTTTCAGGAGCGATCTTTATTTCCGGCTGGGAGTTATTAAAGTACAGATACCCTCGCTTAATGAACGGCCCGATGACATCCTGCCTCTTGCAAAACACTTCCTGTCAGAGTTTAACCATAAGTTTGATAAGTCATTTACCGGCCTATCTCTCCAGGCTGAGAACGCATT
>JAUWMY010000497.1 GCA_030612945.1 Desulfobacteraceae bacterium | reverse complement strand
TGGCTTTTTGTATTTTGATTTCGAAATGGTTTTCCGTTCGCGGAAAAAAACGCGGGTAGAGGAGTTTGTTTCCCGGGAAATCCTTGCCTACCTCAAATCCTTGCGCAGGATTGTAGGCCCTGATTTATTTAAATTGTTTCTAAATGAAACCATCAAACACTACCCTGGTACCAAGTACTTGCAGAATACTTACACGGTAATGTTTGCCCATCCGAACCCGGTCACGCGCATGGCTCGTAAACTTGACCGGAAGATCGCTCCGAGGGCAGCAAAGTCTCACTCAAAATATAATGTGTCACTTCAATTGAAAAGACTGCTTGATGGGCGATCACGATAACGTCAAAGTAGAATTCTAACATGAGCAAACCCAACCCGGCGAAGCCGGAACCAAATTGAATATTGACGATTGAATATTGACGATTTGCGGTATCGCTTCGCTCTGTCTTTTCTATTAAAATCGACAGAATCCCTTAAATATTCAACTGGCTATGGCATAAATCATGCGCAAACATGATGTGATTTGAACAAAATTGAACATTTTGAAACTGCCTCAGTTTTATAACAAGTAATCGGCATTCACGTTTTGCAAGGCATGGAAGATATTTCCCTTTATCTTTCTGTTAGACCTGTAAAAAAGCTTGAGCATATTTTTAATTTCCTCTCTTTTTGAAGAACCAGCAGTTGGGCAATCTAAACTGATCTCAGGCCAATCCATTAACTGCGCGTAACGACGTATGAGGTCCTCATCAACCAGATAAAAAGGCCTGATTACGGTTAATTTCCCCCCAAAAAGACCCTGGACCGGCACCATGGTGCTGATAGAGGCCCCATAAAAAACGTTTAAGAAAAAAGTTTCGATCAGATCATCCTTGTGGTGGCCAAAGGCCATTCGGTTGCATCCAACCTCTTCAGCCGTTTGAAAAAGCAGCTTTCTCCTCAAACGGGAGCAGAGAAAGCAGGGGTTTTCACGGTTTTGTGGCCCATGGGCTTTTGGGCCAATATCGCTTTCAATGACTCTGAACTCAAAGCCATGCTCTAAAAAGAATGATGTCATCTGATCAGCCGAATTGGCGCCAAACCCTGGATCCACATGTACGGCTGTAATCCTGTAATCAATGGATACACGTTTAATCCGTTCCTTCAAAAGCCACAAAAGGGCAAGACTATCCTTGCCACCGGACACAGCCACCAACACGTGATCCCCATCCCTGATCATATCCTTGGTATGGATCGCTTTTCCAGTGAGGCGTTTTATTTCTTTGGCAACATAACTCACACTGATTCTCGTTCTCCAAACAACTTTGTCCCAATCCTTACAACATTGGCGCCTTCTTCAAGAGCCACTTTATAAGAATTAGACATGCCCATAGATAGATACTTCATCTCAACGCCGGGCAGACCCATCGCCTTAATCTCTTCAAAGAGTTTTTTAGTCTTCTGAAAGTAGGGCCTGGAATCTTCCGGGTCACCGGCGAAGGGCCCCATAGTCATGAGCCCCATAAGTTTAATATTATTCAGCTCCGACATATCCCTGGCCAGAGAAATGGCATCTTCCGGCATCACACCCGCTTTCTGAGATTCTTCACCGCTGTTAATCTCCATAAGAATCGGCATAACTTTATCAATTTTTCCGCAGGCCCTGTCAATGGCCCTTGCAAGTTTTATGGAATCCACGGTCTCGATCAGGTCAAAAACCGTAACCGCCTTCTTGGCCTTATTGCTTTGAAGGTGCCCAATCATGTGCCATTTCGCTTTTCCACCAACGGCCTCAAAAGCCCTTTCAGCCTCCTGAACATAATTCTCCCCTATAATCTCCAAACCGGCCTCAACGGCTTCCAGGACCTCCTGGGGAGACCTCGTCTTGGCTGCTCCCACAAGGCTCACGCCCTCCGGCAGTTCCTCTAAAATCTTACTCACATTTTCTTTGATCATGGTTGCTCTCCTTTTTTGCTTATGCTAAATTGATACTTCAATTCTGGGGATGTGTAAAGGATTCTGACAGCAATTCTAATTATGGTCTCAGCCCGGCCCTGCATTAGCAAAGTTTGAAGGTTATAATTAGAATTGCGGAGATTCTGATACAGAAAGGATAAATACCATGACACATGAAGATGCGGGACATTATGCCAAAAAGCACCCGGCCGAACGTAACGTGAAACCGGAGATTACTGAGGCGGTAAAACAGAGGGCTTCAGATGGGGCGATATCATGCGCGGCAGCCCATAAAATTGCAGTGGATCTGGGCGTACAGCCTGAGGAGATTGGTGTAGGAATAGACCTTCTTGAGCTCCGAATTGTCAAATGCCAGTTAGGGCTCTACGGATATCAACCGGAAAAGAAGGTTGTCAAACCGGCGGAAGCCGTATCAGAGGCACTGGAAGGGGCCATAAAGGAATCCCTTGTAGAGGGGCGGCTTACGTGCAAAGCTGCCTGGGATATAGCGAAAAGGCTTGGGATAGCCAAAATGGATGTTTCCTCAGCCTGTGATGCCCTGAAAATCAAGATGTTTTCCTGTCAACTGGGCGCTTTTTAACACAGTTAGTGCCTGAACGAAAACCCAGTTCAGGCACGATTTTGGATTTTGGATTGCGGATTTTGGATTCAAAAAAGAAAACAATTTCAGTGCGTTTAAAATTTTCGAGTAAAACTGGGAAATCATATTTCGAGGTTTTCGTTCAG
>JAUWMY010000246.1 GCA_030612945.1 Desulfobacteraceae bacterium | reverse complement strand
TACAGGGATGATGAGAAAGATATAGTGGCCATGCACAACGTCTTTAAAGGCGTTAAGGACGGACGGAAGAAGTCCATTGTTGTCAACCTGATGATTGAAAGGGACCTCGATACGGGTCTATTTGCCATGAACCAGGGCGTTGGCTATCCTGTCAGCATCGTTGCGCGTATGATGGCAAATAAGGAAATCGAAAGAAAGGGGCTTTTGTCTCCAGCCACCGATATCCCTTATGATTCATTCATGGAACAGTTGGGCCTGCGCGGTATTACAATCGATGAAAAAGAAGAAATTGGAGAGACAATACTACAATAAAGTTTATGACCATTGTTCGCCGCACGGTTGGGGGGGGAAATAAACGGGAATAATGTTGTTGAATTAGGGAGATGATGCCAAGATGACTAAAGAACAGGTAAACAATTTATCTTTTGAAATAAAGAGGCCTCGGATTCAACTTCTAACTTTAGATCAAATATCTCAAATTCACTCAGCCTCATTAGAAGTATTGGAAAAAACCGGAGTTAATGTTTTTTTACCTGAAGCAGTAAATCTGCTTAGAGAAGGCGGCGCGGATGTTACAAGTGAAAGCAGAGTAAGAATTCCCTCTCATATGGTCGAAGAAGCCCTCCGTCTTGCGCCCCGAAGTATCACCATAAGTGATCGGAACGGTAAACCAGCGATGTTTCTTGAGGATAATAACAGTTATTATGGAACAGGAACGGACACTCCGTTTGTAATAGATTCACATTCAGGTGAAAGGAGACCTTCAAAGGGTAATGATGTAAACAAAGCTGCTTTAATCTGTGATTATTTGCCAAATATAGATTTTATCGGATGTATGGGTGGTATGTCTATGAACGAGGTTGATCCTTTAATCTCTGACCGTCATAATTTTGCACGAATGGTTTTTAGCACGACCAAACCAATTATGTTTACGTCGTGGAGTTTGGCTGGATTGTCAGATATCTATGATATGGCAGTGGCAGTCAGGGGTGGTGCCGAAAACTTTCGCAGAAGTCCTTTTATGTTGCAATATGCTGAGCCTATTTCTCCCTTACAACATCCTCCAGAGTCTCTCGAAAAATTGCTTTTCTGTGCTGAAAAAGGTATTCCTTTGATTTATACCAGTTCTCCCTCAATGGGATCAACGGCACCAGTAACCCTGGCAGGGGCAACTGTTCTTTCTAATGCAGAGTTCTTAAGTGGTTTAGTAATTGCCCAGATTAAACATGAAGGAGCTCCAATCATTTATTGAGGAGCAAGTAGTCCTATGGATATGCGTAGTGGCAAATATATTTATATCGCGCCAGAGGCCAAGCTCAGCCACATTGCTTTGAAGGAAATTGCTTCTTTTTACGGACTTCCCAATTTTAGCACCGGAGGATGTACTGATTCAAAGGTTTTTGATCAGCAAGCAGCCATAGAGGCGAGCCAATCTATACTTCTAACCGGCTTAACTGGAAGTAGTTTAATCCATGATGTTGGATTCATGGAATCAGGCTTTACCGCTTGTTTGGGGCTGATAGTTATGGCAGACGAAATTATTGATGAAGTAAAACATTTTTTTAAAGGTATAGCTGTCAATAAGGAGACGTTAGCTTTAGGGATCATAGACAAGGAAGGACCGGGAGGGACCTTTTTGCAATCGGAACATACCTTAAAGCATTTTAAGGAAATTTGGTACCCTAAATTAATAAACCGAGATACTCATGACAAATGGGTTAGAGATGGGTCAAGAAGTTTAGGCGAAGTTCTTAATGAGAGAGTAAAATGGATTCTTGACAATCATAAGGCTGAACCCCTTCCAGATGAAGTTAAAGGAAAGATTGAAAAAATTTTAGAAGTATCTGGGGAAAACATATAAAAAATTGCACAATATTGAAAAAAATGTTGACAATATTTTTTGAAATAGATAATCATGGATTAAACATTTTTCCTGTTAGAAAAAGCAAGGAAACATCCTATAAGAATAATAACTTTCAGGTCCCCGGATGGAGAGCTCATTTGCTTCCTGTAGAAGGAAGGCCACATGCCGGTGGACGACGTCACTGATCGGTACTAGAGATAAGGAAGATTTGAGGTTCGATTCAAAGGGGTCAAATGTTACTCTAACCTTTAACATTTAAACAAAGAAGGAGGAATTAGTCATGAGAAAATTGTTGATTAGCGTATTGGTGGCTGTTTTTACACTCGGTTTTGTTGGGATGGCCGCCGCAGACACCGTAGCGGAGATCATTAAACGGGGTGAACTTCGCGTGGCCTGCCAGACACAGGGGCCTCCGATGAGTTGTGTGGACAAGAAAGGCAAGCGGGCAGGGGCAGTCATCGAGATTGCCCGCCTTATGGCCAAGGAAATGGGTGTCAAGGTCAA
The DNA here is from genome assembly GCA_030612945.1 of Desulfobacteraceae bacterium. Taxonomy (GTDB): domain Bacteria; phylum Desulfobacterota; class DSM-4660; order Desulfatiglandales; family Desulfatiglandaceae; genus 4484-190-2. The sequence goes on along the minus strand of JAUWMY010000246.1, from coordinate 2,588 downwards.
ATTCTTGAGTTACGATTGGGACGGTCTTATCCCATCCCTCATGGCCAAGAAAGCGGACATACTGGCCGCTGATATGACACCAACCCTCATGCGATCTCTAAAGGTCTCTTTTACCGTTGGTTACTACGATGTATACGCGGCATTTTTTGCGAAGAAGGGAGCTAAGTATAAGTCTCTGGCCGATATCGACCAGCCGGGTGTGAGGGTGGCCGTACTGTTGGGCAGCACGGGCGAGACTGACGCAAAGAAACTCTTGAAAAAGGCGGAAATCAAATCTTACAAGGGCGGCGGTCCTATGCTTATCAACGCTGTCTTGGGCGGCAAGGCCGACCTTGTCTTTAATGACGCCTGTTCAGTCGTAGCACAGTTGGCTGACTTTCCGCCAAACAGCATGGAGGCCATACCCGGGAAATACTCGGAATTTCCCGTTAGCTTTGCAGTCCGACCCGAGGATGCGCATCTTTTGCGTTGGACCAATCTTTTCTTCTACTGGATTCGCTCGGCCGGCCGCCTGCAGACCATCAATGACTACTGGATTAATACCCTGGAGTGGAGGAAGGATCACTGACACTCTTTGAAGCCTGGAATACCGAGGGGCGGAATCCTCGACAGCGTGGCATAGCCGCGTTGTCGAGGTTAAATTCGAATATGTGTAACATCTCAAAAAATCCTGGTACAATCTCATTTCCCGCATGGCCCTAATATCTTCCCGAACTTTTTGAGAACTTACGAATATGTGTCGGAATGGGTTGAATTTAATAAGTTTAAGATCGGGTAGGCGTAATGCTTGAATACTTTAATTTTCGAGTCATTGCCCAGTATCTAGACCAGTATCTTATTGGCCTCTTGGCTACAGGGTGGATATCGTTGGTCTCCCTTTTTCTGGCCTTGATACTGGGCACCATCGCATGTGTCATGCGGTTGTCCAAAAATCGCCTAATATCGGGCGTATCCGCCGTGTATATCGAGTCCATGCGCTCAACGCCGCTCTTAACACAGCTCTATTTCTTTTACTTTGGCCTACCCTCTATAGGTATTAATATTAATGAGGTTCAAACCGGGATCCTGGCGCTGTCCTTGAACAGCGGTGCATATATTGCCGAGATCATCCGGGCCGGCATTTTGTCCGTCCCTCGTGGACATATCGAAGCAGGCATCGCCTCGGGACTGAGTTTTATCCAGCGTCTCCGTTACATCATCCTGCCCCAGGCCCTGGGCGTGGTCGTGCCTCCCCTTTTGGGTTCGGCCATTGTCTTGGTAAAAGACAGCTCCCTTCTGTCTCTCATCTCGGTCCTGGAGTTGACCAGGGCGGGCCAGATCTTAACATCGGAACGCTTTATGCCTGCAGAAGGATTTTTTACCACTGCGGTCTTCTACCTGGTTATTTACGCCGCATTAAAAGTTTTTTCCGATTGGGCTCAGAAGAAGCTTATATTCAGGGAGGCTCATTAGGTATAGGGCAAAGGACTAAGGAAATATGTTTCTTTTTTATTTAGAAAGTTTGATCGCTGTCTTTCCTTTGTTCCTCAAAGGGCTATGGGTGACGGTCGCTATCTCTGGCCTGAGTCTCATTACCGCAACGATATTGGGGTTTCTGACCGGAATTGGCCGGTCCAGCGAGATAAAACTCTTAAGATACGCCATCGGGTTTTATGTGAATTTGCTGCGCGGGACTCCTTTTCTGGTTCAGATCTTCGTCATCTTCTTCATTTTGCCCGAATTTGGCATTAATCTGGAGCCATTTCCGGCCGCAATCATCGCAATGACCTTCATGGGCGGCGCTTTTATCTGTGAGATCGTGGCCGCCGGTATCGAGGCGGTGCCCAAAGGCCAACGAGAAGCGGCCATTGCCACAGGCTTGAGTCGCTACCAGCAGGTACGATATGTCATCCTGCCCCAAGCCATGCGTACAATCCTGCCTCCACTGGTCGGGCAGTATGTCCTTTTGGTCAAAGATTCATCGATCGTTTCGGTTATTGGCGTTATGGACTTGACGCGAGTTGGCTGGCTTACCGTCCAGCGAATTCCTGAAGGCATGCTGGTATTTGGCTTGGTCGGAATAATGTATTTTGCCATTTGCTATCCGCTTATTCAGCTGGCTGCACGGCTGGAAAAGCGCATGTCCGTCGGGGAGTCCAGACTGTGAACATCCGTGGCGATAAGCCGGTCAAATTTAAAACGCGAAATTTTAAAAGGGTACTAGACCATGATCAATTTCACAAATGTCAATAAATGGTTCGGGGACCTTCATGTTCTAAGAAACATCAACCTGAACGTCGCACCGGGCGAAGTGCTGGTGGTTTGTGGCCCGAGCGGTTCAGGGAAGAGCACCTTGATTCGCTGCATCAACCGTCTTGAGCAAATTCAGAAGGGTGAACTTATCGTGGACAACATGAATGTCCATGATAGAAAGACCAATATGACTCAACTGCGGGCTGAGATCGGTTTTATCTTCCAGCAATTCAATCTTTATCCTCATATGACGGCCCTGGGAAACATCACCCTTGCCCCCATGAAGGTGCGAAAGCTCAAGAAAGAGGAAGCGGAAAAATTGGGGCGGGAAATCCTGGAGAGAGTCGGCCTGAGCG
>JAUWMY010000401.1 GCA_030612945.1 Desulfobacteraceae bacterium | reverse complement strand
TGAACCCGTGAACGGTTACCGAAGAGCATTGTTTTACCTCAATTGAGTCAAACTCAATTGAGGTGGTACTTGGTATCCGGTACTGGGTACTGGTTTAGAGGAATGTTTTTCATTTTTTATATCTCTATCAGGGAAGTAATATAAGATAAGACGTGAAACACCTTAAAACCAATACCCAATACCACCTAATTGAGCATCACTCAATTAGGGTTTTAGTCCCGGAAGAAGGGATTATGCTGCTTTTCCTGACCCACTGTTGTAACCGGGCCATGCCCTGAAAGGACCAACGTGTCTTCGGGGAGTGTGAATATCTTTTCACGGATGTTTCTCAGGAGAAGCTCCATGTTCCCGCCGGGAAGATCGGTTCGACCGATGCTTCCGGCAAACAGCGCATCACCGCAAATTACTATCCTCTTTATCTGTTTGGCGCCATTCAACTCCACCTCACCGTCGAAAACAAAACCGAGACCTGCAGGTGAATGACCGCGCAGGTCAATGATCTCGAACCGGATCGATCCCACCTCAATAGTGTCTCCTGCCTCGATAAAGTGAGTGGCCTCGGATTTGGCCGAAGTGCTTCCATACAGAGCTGCCCTATCACCCACCGATTGGAGCCCAGGCGCCTCATCACGGTGGGTCATGATAGGTGCACCTGTAGCCTCGTGGAGTTGATTGTTCCCTCCTGCATGGTCCCAGTGGGTGTGGGTATTGATTATGTATTTGACCTTCAATTCATCATTTGAAAGGACTTTCAGAATCTGGTCTACATCTCCGCCTGGATCGAAAACAACTGTCTCCTTTGTTTCTTCGTCAGCGACGATGTAACAATTGACCATCAGGGGTCCTACTTCCAGCATCTTTAGAATCATTTGGTTGCCACAAGCCTCAGGATTTTTCGAAGTCCCTGGCGTAGGTTCGGAGCGCGGTCGGAGATGAAGCTTATTTGTTCCTCTGTCAACCCGTCAAGCGTCATGGTGCTTCCGCCGATCTGTTCTTTAGCTGTATCGCGGATTAGCCTCGTTTTTTCCAGGAGCTCAGTTCTGATCGATTCCGGTTCGCGGAGTAAAAGGATCCCGGCCAGCATCTGGTTGAGAACGTGAGAAGCCTTGCATCTTGGATCGTCAATGATAAATGGTGTGAAGTGGCGAGAGGCTTTGCGTACTGAAGTGTCGAAGGGAATCGTCCCCAGAATTCCCACGTCTAAGGAGCATTTTTTTTTCAAAAGGCGCTGCATGGACTCGGCAATGCCAACGTCTTTACGGCTCTCGGCCATGTTGGTCACAATGGAAAGGTGAAATTCTTCAATATGTAGCTTGAGTTTTATGTATGCGGAAAGATCAGTAGCACGAACCTTTTGGAAAATGGATTCAAGGGTGGGCCCTCCGGTTTTGCCAAGGGAAAACTCACGGATCTGAGCGCACAAATCTTTAAGCCCTTTGTGTTCAGTAAAAAAGCGATCCAAAAAACGATAAAAAGCGACCTGAACAAAATTGTAAGTGTCCAGAAACGAAGTTGGCTCTGCCGAAGTGACAACGATTTTCTGGTCAGCGAGGAGGAAGAAATCGAGCACATTAAAAGAGGTGTCGCCGCCGAGGTCTACGATAACGTAGTCGCAATCCAGTGTCTTGAGATGGCGGGCAATCTTCATTTTTTGCGAGTAAGTAAGATTTGCGCTGCCCAATTTCGCGGAGTTTCCCCCGATTAGGCTCAGGCCCTCAAAGGGCGTGGCTGTAAGGATGTTGTCAACTGCTCGGCCTTTTTTTTCTAAAAAGTCGTTCCAGTCGGTGAAAAGCGCCTTAACGCCCAAAAGGAGGTGTGCATCGGCTCCGCCCAGGTCAAGATCCGCGAGCACCACTCTCTGACCCAGGAGGGAAAGCCCGACTGCAAGGTTTGTTGCGAGCACAGATTTCCCCACGCCCCCTTTGGCCCCACCGACAGCCAGAATCGTTTTGGTGGGAGATTCCTCTGTGGAAGTTTTGCCCTTCTGGCGGGACTCAAGGTCCCGCACTTTTTGATGGATGTTTTCTATGTGAGGTAACAAAGCCTTATATGCCATTGACAGGCGTTGATAACGCATCTGTCGGGTCTTCCGTTCTTCCCTGTCAAGTTCATCGGCAGTATCGGGATGACAAATTGCTGCCTGACTCATGTAGGAGCGCTTCAATTCATCTGGAGTCAGTTGAATGAGGAACTTTTTGTGGATTGTGGGAACCTCTGGGAAGATAAGGACCAACATGTCTTTCAAAAGGCCGAATTTCGCGCGGCTGATTTTTAGATCATTCTCAAGCTGGATGTCCAAACACATTTCTCCTTAGCATGGGTTTCATTCTCCAAGTGAGAATATATACGAATATCTTGTGTGTCAAGCCAAAACCGACTCAATATATAGCGATTTTGCCGTAATTTCTTAATAAGAAATATAACTAATATAAACTTCATATAATTGATAAAAAAATTATTGACAAATATAATTATATATGTATTACTATCTGTAATTGTAACCGTTCACAGGTTCAGGGTTCAACGTTCAGCGCCGCCTCTGACCGGCGAAGCGGCCAGCTTGATCGAAAAAGAGACTCCAGCGTTGCGGAGTCACCTACGAGGGTTTAGGACAAAGAAGGGATTGAAGCCTCGAAGTTGTCGTTAAAAATGCTCATTTTCCCAAGTAATTGCCAATTTAGCTCCAAATTTTGGATTAGGGCTGACGAAGCTGACGCTTTTCTCATAAATACGTAACCCAAATACACTCCGTGGACGAGAATAGAACCTTGAACCCCTGTCGAAGATCCCCTTGGGCGGGGAACCTTTGAACTCTTGAACGGTTACTAATAAAAATAAAAAGAGAGGGACATGTGGAAGCTCATATTGCAACCAGCAGACTAATGGGGAGAAAACCTGCACTTCCAAGGCCTATGGACCAGTTTTACAGTGTGGAATTCTCAATTAGGGGACTCGATGCACCTTATCAATTTAAGATATGGGATATGTCTTCATCTTGCATGTGTATCCTGGTCAAAGAATACTCAGATATCTTACCCCGGTTAAAAGTAGGTGACACGTGGAATATGAAATACTATTCCACCGGTACAGTCTATCGGCCTGAGTGTCTAAAGACAGTGATTCGACATATCATTAAAAATGATCAGGGGCGATTCAAGGGTCATTATTTAGTGGGCTTGGAGATTCTGGAGAAACAAGATCGAAATAGGATTCATTAAGGGATTAAGGAATTATATCTAATATTTAATTAGTCCCAACTTTGCCATGCGTGTTAGATAGTGATTTGTGATGCCCTATGGAATAAAGTTCAAATGTCAAAATCCAAATGTCAAATCAAATCCAAAACCCCAATGTCAAAATGTTTTCCAAAACGATCAGTTATTTATCTGTAAATACTCAGGTTGTCAGGTTCACAGTTCAAGGTTCAGGGTTGTTTCAGTTTTCATCAGTTAACC
>JAUWMY010000059.1 GCA_030612945.1 Desulfobacteraceae bacterium | reverse complement strand
AGGGTGTTGAAAAGGCAAAAAAAAACATGAAGAATGTCCAACTTGGCGATACTTCAATTCCTCATGAGGTGATCGGACGGTGGGGTGCAGGTCGCGTTCTCTTGAAACCGGCCGGACCTGGCACGGGTTTGATCGCCGGTGGTGCGGTACGGGCGGTTTTGGAGGCAACAGGCATACAGAACATACTGACAAAGTGTCTCGGTTCTCACAATCCCCATAATCTTGTGAAGGCAACTATCAAAGGGTTAATGTCATTGAGAGGGCCCGAAGAATTTGCCCGCCGCAGAGGCAAGACGGTTGAGGAGTTGTTAGGTTAAATCTACTTAATTTTATAATTCTTGGGCAGTGTTCAAATGATTAAAGTAACTCTTGTAAAAAGCGGGATAGGTAAGAACAAAAAAATTCGTGACACTTTGAAGGGCTTGGGCCTCACGAGGCTTAACAAGACAGTGGAGCTGAAGAATACGGCAGCTATAAGAGGAATGATTAATAAGGTGTCGTTTCTTGTTAAGATTGATTGAGGTTGCATAAGGAAAAAGCTATGAGAATTCAAGAGCTTTCACCGGCTGAGGGTTCCAGAAAGAAACGGAAGAGGGTGGGCAGGGGACCAGGTTCCGGACACGGAAAGACCTGTTGTCGCGGACATAAAGGACAGAGGTCACGTTCTGGTGGCAGGCCGCGCCCTGGGTTCGAGGGAGGACAGATGCCTCTTCAAAGGCGCCTTCCCAAACGTGGTTTTACCAATATATTCAGGCAAGAGTGTATTATCATCAATATCAAAGACTTGAATAGATTTGAACCAAACTCTAACCTGGATATAGAGGCCCTTAGAAAAGCCGGACTGGTAAAAAACGCAAGGGGTGATATCAAGCTTCTCGGAGAAGGCGATATCTCCCACCCCGTGGTTATTGAGGTTGACAGGGTGAGCAAGGCTGCCAGGTCAAAGGTTGAGGCTGCAGGTGGCGAGGTTAAGATGATCGGAAATAAAATGAGCTTGAGGCCTGTATAAGAATGATTGGCGGGTTTCAAAATATTGCCAAGATTCCTGAGCTGAAAAAGAGGATTCTTTTTACCCTGTTTATGCTCGCTGTTTATCGTGTAGGGTGTCATATCCCAACACCCGGCATAGACGGGGCAGCTCTGTCTGCTTTTTTCAGCGATAAGCAAGGGAGCCTTTTTGGGCTTTTTGACATGTTTTCGGGGGGCGCGCTGAGTAATATGTCAGTAATGGCCCTCGGTATTATGCCATATATCAGTTCTTCTATTATCCTTCAACTTCTGACTGTTGTCATACCGCATCTTGAAAAGTTAAAAAAGGAAGGTGAGCAGGGGCGTAAGAAGATCACTCAATACACTCGTTATGGGACGGTTATCTTGAGTGTTGTCCAGGGCTTTGGGATCGCTGTTGGTCTTGAAAATATGTCCAGCCCGGGGGGGGCTATGATCGTACCGGTCGGAGGTTGGGGATTCAGGCTCCTTACGGTGATTACATTGACTGCTGGAACTGCTTTCTTGATGTGGCTTGGAGAACAGGTTACCGAAAGAGGTATCGGGAATGGGATCTCGCTAATTATTTTTGCAGGCATCGTTGCAAGACTTCCATTGGCCGTAGGCAATACATTTCGGCTGATGGGTACAGGTGAAGTTACTCCTTTTTTTATGGTTTTGATTGTTGCCCTGATGGTTGCTGTGGTGGGTGTGATAGTTTTTGTGGAAAGAGGGCAGAGAAGAATACCGGTTAAATACGCAAAGCGTGTAGTGGGTCGAAGGATGTATGGGGGTCAGGACACACATCTGCCCTTAAAAGTAAATACAGCTGGTGTGATTCCTCCTATTTTTGCCTCTTCAATCATTATGTTTCCAGCAACCATAGCCAATTTCCTGCCCGTGAAGGAAATTCCATCTCTTCAATTCATTGTAAATGCCTTAAATCCTGGGCATATTATTTACAATTTGATTTATGTGATGTTTATTTTTTTCTTCTGCTATTTTTATACGGCAGTGCAATTTAACCCTGTTGATGTGGCCGATAATATGAAACGTTATGGTGGATTTATCCCTGGAATCAGGCCCGGGAAAAATACGGCGGAATATATCGATCGGGTTTTAACAAGACTAACATTGTCAGGGGCTATTTATGTGTCAGCAGTGTGTGTGCTACCTCAGATTATGATCTATCAACTAAATGTCCCCTTCTATTTTGGCGGAACTGCACTTTTAATTGTGGTCGGTGTGGCCATGGATACCACCAACCAGATTGAATCGCATATGTTGACACGGCACTATGAGGGCTTTATGAAAAAGGGCTTTGGTAAAAGGTAAGGTAACTGTCTGTGTAACTGTTAATCCCGCCATTAACGGGATAGAATTTCTGAGACGTTTGAATGGGGGGTTTTTGCTTATGAAAGTGCGGCCATCGGTTAAAAAGATGTGTAATAAATGCAAGATCATAAAACGAAAGGGAATCGTGCGTGTGATCTGTGAGAACCCTCGCCATAAGCAAAGACAAGGGTGATTGGGTTTCAGGCTTTAGTTCAATATCATTATAAAGGGAGTGGAGATTGGCCAGAATTGCGGGAGTTGATTTACCAAGGGGAAAAAGGATGGAGATTGCCTTAACTTATATTTATGGTATAGGCAGGAGTTCTTCACAAAAGATACTTGGCGAAGCGGAAATAGACTGGAATATCAAATCGGATGAAATTACCACGGAGCAGCTCACCGGTATCCGGAAGATTATTGACGAAAAATACCAGGTTGAAGGCGATCTCAGGCGTGAAATATCCATGAACATAAAAAGGCTAATGGATTTAGGCGCGTATCGTGGGCTGAGGCATAGAAGAGGTCTTCCGGTCAGAGGGCAGAGAACAAGTACTAATGCCAGGACGAGAAAAGGTCCTCGAAGGTCTGTCATGAGCAAGAAGAAAAAATAGTGATTTGAGGAAAGAGTATGGCAAAAGCCACAAAAAAGAGAGGCAAGAGCAAAAAAGAGAAAAGAAATGTTCCCAGTGGAATTGTACATATACAATCCACTTTTAATAACACTATCGTGACCATCACTGACCCTGCAGGAAATGTCATAGCCCAGTCAAGTGCAGGCAGGGGGGGAGTCAAGGGTTCGCGAAAAAGCACGCCCTTTGCCGCCCAAATTGCTGGTCGGGATGCCATAAAACAGGCCATGGACCAGGGATTGAAAGTGGCAGAAGTGCGAGTGAAGGGGCCGGGAGTAGGGAGGGAAGCAGCACTGCGTGCCCTTCAGGTAGAAGGGCTCACTGTGACCGTTATCAGGGATGTAACCCCGATACCCCACAATGGGTGCAGGCCCCCTAAGAGGCGAAGGGTATGAAGGAAGACAGTGAACTAAAGTGCCTAAAGTGAGCTAAAGTTGGGAAGAAAAGAGACAAGGCACAGGTGAGGGGTTAATAGCCTACCAAAACAAGGCTAAGCTTAAATTAATTTTAGGTGCTTTAGTTCACTTATTTAAGGAGGGGATAGTTTGGCCAGATATGTTGGTTCATCTTGCAGGTTATGCCGGCAGGAGAATTTAAAACTGTTTTTGAAGGGGGATCGTTGTTACGGCGACAAATGCTCTTTTGAGAGAAGGCCCTATGCACCTGGACAACATGGACAGAGGCGCGGGCGGAAACCTTCGGATTACAGGGTTCAACTCAGGGAGAAGCAGAAAGTTAAAAAGATCTATGGTATCTTGGAAAAACAGTTCAGAGGCTATTATTTTCGATCAGAAAGAAAAAAGGGAATTACTGGGACAAACCTTTTGGTCTTACTTGAATCCCGACTGGATAATATCGTCTTTAGAATGGGCTTTTCCAATTCAAGAAATCAGGCGAGACAAATGGTAAGACACAACCATTTTTTGGTGAACAATAAGAAGGTCAATATTCCTTCTTACTTAGTGAGACCGGGTGATGTGATTGATGTGAAAGAGAAAAGCCGTAAGATCCCGCAACTTCTGGAAGGTATGGAGACTGTTGTTAGAAGGGGTATCCCGGATTGGATCGAAGTTGAAAAGGAGAAATTTAGGGGAACTCTAAAATCCCTGCCTAATCGAGAAGATATTACAATGCCCATTCAGGAACAGCTTATTGTAGAATTGTATTCGAAATAAGGTATGGCAATTTAATTGATTATTGGCTCTTGACATTTGGAAATAGATAACGGTCAATCGCCAATCGAAAATAGTAAATCGAAGGGGGAGGCTTTCTTGGTAGACTTAATAAGCAAAAATTGGCGGGAATTGATTAAGCCCAAACGGGTTGAGATCGATCAGGGGAGCTCTACAAATTCGTATGGGAAGTTCACATGCGAGCCGCTCGAAAGAGGATTTGGGATAACAATCGGAAATGCGTTGAGAAGAATCCTGCTTTCATCCCTGCAGGGAGCTGCGATTGTTTCAGTTAAATTTGATGGGGTACTTCATGAATTTTCCACTATTCCAGGGGTGCTTGAGGATGTGACGGATATTATATTGAATTTGAAGGAGATCAAGCTGAAAGTTGTTGATGATGAAGAGGCGGTGGTCCACATATCCCGAGAGGGAGAGGGGAAAGTTACGGCTGGGGATATTGAGACTGATGGCCTGGTGGAGGTTTTAAATCCTGATCAGCATATAGCTACTCTGAATAAGGAAGCCAAACTCAATATGGAGATGGTTGTAAAGACAGGGAAAGGTTATGTTCCTGCTGAAAGGATCAATGCCAAAGATAAGGTCATTGGTGTTATCCCCATGGATGCGATTTTTTCTCCTATACTGAAAGTCAACCATGTTGTTACAAGTGCACGTGTAGAGCAGATTACCGATTATGATAAGCTGACACTTGAAGTTTGGACCGACGGCAGTGTTTTACCCGAAGATGCAGTCGCTTATTCGGCTAAAATCTTCAAGGAACAGATGACCCCGTTTATCAATTTTGAAGAAGAACCAGAACCAGAGGAAGAGGAAGAAGAGGAAAAGGAAGAAAAACTAAATGAAAACCTGTTCAGGCCTGTCTCTGAGCTTGAATTATCTGTACGCTCCGCCAATTGTCTTAAAAATGCGAATATCACGTTGATCGGAGAGCTGGTTCAAAAGACAGAACCGGAAATGTTGAAAACAAAAAATTTTGGAAGAAAGTCTCTCAATGAAATCAAAGCCATACTTGATGAGATGGGGCTTTTCCTGGGGATGAAACTGGATAATTTTCCACCGGCCGAGGAGCAGGATGAAGGTGAGGAAAAGGAAGAGGGCGCAGATAAATGAGGCATAGAAAGGCAGGTAAGGAATTAGGGCGCAATCCAAGTCACCGAAGGGCAATGCTTAGGAATATGGTGACCTCTCTACTCAAGCATGAGCAGATAGAGACGACCGATGTGAAGGCAAAGGCCGTGAGGCCAGTGGCCGAGAAGATGATTACCCTTGCCAAACGGGGCGATCTTCACGCAAGACGCCAGGCACTTGCCTATATTCAGGACAAGGGGACAACCCACAGACTGTTTGGTGATCTGAAGGATAGGTATCTCGAAAGACAGGGTGGTTACACCAGAATTATTAAGAAGGGTGTCCGAAAAGGAGACGGGGCGGCCATTTCCGTCATTCAACTCCTGCCCATTGAAGAAGGAAAGAAGCCAGGAAAGAAGAAAGTTAAAAAATCAAAGACCAAAAAAACATCTCCTGATAAAGCAGGCTCTGTTACGGCCGAAAAGGGAAAAAAAAGAGAAAGCAAACCTAAACGTGAAAAGGCCGCCAAAAAGGAAGAGAAGAAATGAGATGAGTTTCCAAGACAATGCTTTTGCATTAGTTCCTTTTTGGAGCTCAGTAAAAACCTCCTTGCCGATAAGGCAAGGAGGTTTTTTTGTTTAATGGGAGGATACAGGGCATAAGCGCTAAGTTATTTTTTTGCGCCGAAGGTTTACTGAAAAAGATGAACATCCAACATCGAACATCCAACATCGAATGATGAATGAAAAAAACAAATGAATTGAACAGCGAATGGTGATTGGGGAAAAAGATGACGAAGCAAATGTATGATCTTGAAGAAAGGCTGCTTGAGTTTTCGGTGCGAATCATAAAGATTGTTGAACAGTTGCCAAATACCAGAACAGGCAACCATGTTGCGGGCCAATTGTTAAGATCAGGAACTTCACCTTATCCAAACCATGGTGAAGCCCAGGCAGCGGAGTCCCCAAAGGACTTTGTTCATAAACTTCGTATCTCATTAAAAGAACTTAGGGAGACCTAAAGATGGTTAAAACTTATTCAGAAGGTTCCATTAATTAAAAAAACTGAACTATTAGATGATTTTTTAGAGGAAACTGAAGAATTAATTAAGATTTTCGTTACGAGCATCAAAACGGCTGAAAAGAAACAAAAATAGTCATTCAAGGTTGGACGTTCATCTTTTTAATTCGATGTTGGACGTTCGATGTTCGATGTTCATCTCTTGAAATAAGCCTGTACGGCATAAATGTAACCTGTGAATGTTTACAAAATAACTTAGCGCTTATGAGGATACTGGGATGGTAACGTGGATTAAAGGCGGAGATGTCGTTGACCCTGTGAAAGGGGTTGTAGAAAAGACTGATTTGATCATTGAAAAGGGAAAAGTCGCCAAAATTTTACCTCCTGGCGTGTTTAATGATAAAATACCGGAAATGAGGACGATCAATGCTTCTAATAAGCTTGTCATACCCGGACTCATTGATATGCACGTCCATTTGAGAGAACCAGGGCACGAGCACAAAGAGACGATTGCCTCAGGGGGAAGAGCGGCTGTTGCCGGTGGTTTTACTGCCGTAGCCTGTATGCCCAATACTACCCCGCCCAACGACTGTCAATCTGTGACGGAATTTATCCTGGAACAGGCGAAAAGGGCAGGGTTAGTCAGGGTTTATCCAGTGGCGGCTATCACTGTGGGACAGAAGGGTGAGACGCTAACCGAGTTTATTGAGCTTCGGGCAGCAGGGGCCGTGGCCGTGTCTGACGATGGATTGCCTGTGGTGAATAGCCAGGTGATGAGAAGGGGCCTTGAATACGCTGCCCGCCATGATCTAAGGGTCATATCCCACTCTGAAGACATAAGCCTGTCCAAAGGCGGCGTTATGCATGAGGGGACTATTTCAAGGCGGATTGGCCTGCCTGGAATTCCTGCAGCAAGTGAGGAAATCATGGTTTTTAGGGACATATCGCTTGCCAGGCTGGCGAATTGTCCGGTTCATATCGCGCATGTGAGCACAGCAGGGTCGGTTGAATTAATCAGAAGAGCCAAGGATGAGGGCGTCCACGTTACTGCAGAAACAGCTCCCCATTATTTCAGCTTGGATCATACAGCAGTTATGGGTTATAATACCCGTGCCAAGGTGAATCCTCCCTTGAGAACGCCTCAGGACGTTCAAGCTATTAAGGAAGGTCTGAGACAGGGTGTAATAGACGTTATTGCAACTGACCATGCCCCTCACAGTGCCTTGGAGAAGGATACAGAGTTTGTTAAAGCGGCATTCGGGCTGATCGGCCTCGAAACTGCCCTGGCCTTGACTCTGGAATTGGTGCGAGACGGAATACTGGGGTTGCCCGAAGCCATCGCCAAGTTGTGTTATAATGCTGCTCATATCCTTGGGGTTCCAGGTGGCCGTCTTGTTGAGGGAGGCGATGCCGACATAGCCCTCGTTGATCCGGGGTATGAATATGTCCTGAAAGAAAAAAATATTATTTCGAAAAGCAGGAATTCCCCGTTCATTGGAAAGACGTTAAAGGGCAGAAACGAAATTACCATGGTGGGAGGAGAGATTGTCTGGGAGAGAGATGAATAGCATTCTGGTAGTTGATGATGAAAACAGTATGCGGGAGTTTTTGGAAATCCTGTTGACCCAGGAGGGTTACCAGGTGACTCTTGCTGAAAATGGTGAGAAGGCCTGTGGAATTCTTGATGAATCAAGGTTTGACCTTGTTATTACAGACATCCGCATGAAGGATATTGACGGTATTGGCGTCCTAAAAAAGGCCAAATCAGTGGATCCGGCCCCTACGGTCGTCTTGATATCAGCTTTTGCGACGGCTGAGACCGCTGTGGAGGCTATGAGGGAAGGCGCATATGATTATATCCCCAAACCGTTTAAGGTCAGGGAGTTTAAGGAGATTGTAAAGGAGGCCCTTAGATCCAGGAAGCAAGCCGGGCCAGGTGAAGAGGATCGGTTGAAAAGCCGTTATCACTTTGATTGCCTGATAGGTGAAAGCCCTCAGATCAAAAAAGTGTACGACCTGATAAAGAGGGTTGCTCAGACCAAGACAAATATCCTGATTTCCGGTGAGAGCGGAACCGGGAAAGAGCTTGTAGCAAAGGCGATTCACCAGGCGAGCCAGAGAAAGGAAAAACCTATTGTCACAATCAACTGTGCAGGGATTCCGGAAAACCTTATAGAGAGCGAATTGTTCGGGTACAGGAAAGGGGCCTTTACAGGCGCTGCTGCCGATAAAGAAGGCCTCTTCGATGTGGCAGATGGGGGAACTGTTTTTCTCGATGAGGTAGGGGAACTTACCCCGGCAATACAGGTAAAACTTTTAAGGGTGATACAGGAAAGGACATTTACGGCGGTGGGGGGCACCGAAGAGAAAAGCGTTGACGTGCGATTTGTATCTGCCACGAACAAGGATCTCGAAGAGGAGGTTATCAACAATAATTTCAGGGAGGATCTCTATTTTAGACTGAATGTCATACATATTCCTGTTCCCCCATTGAGAAAAAGAGATGGGGATCTCCCCTTACTGGCACAGCATTTTCTTGAAAAGTACGCTAACGAACTCGGGAAAGAGATTAAAAAGATTTCAGCTTATGCCATGGATATCCTCGCGCAATACGCATTTCCAGGTAATGTGCGAGAACTGGAAAATATCATCGAGCGAAGCGTGGCTCTTGAGACCTCAAACATCGTTTTGCCTGAAAGCCTCACCCTTTCCGATTACAAGGGAACTCTGAGCAGAAAAGGCAGGCGCCGGCTTGATCTGGGCTCAGAAGGTATTAACCTTGATGAAGCCATGGCTGAGATTGAAGGGGACTATATCCTGAAGGCGATGGAAACAGCCCACGGATCAAAACAAAGGGCTGCCAGGCTCTTGGGTATCACCATGAGATCCCTGAGATATCGGTTGGATAAATTGGGACTCAAATCCTCTTCTGATGACGATTTCTGATTATTATTCTCTCTCACAGAGCGCACAGAGTCACAGAGAGTGTGATAAACTTCAATCGTAAACGTTCAGCCATTTTTTTTGACAGGATTAATCCCGCTTACAGCGGGAGATTGTTTTAACCTTGTAAATCAAAATACTTATCCTGTTTTTAAGAAACATACCACTAAATGTTTAAAGTACTTGCTCAAATATTTTGTGGTTTAGCCCCCTAACCCCGCCCTTTCTCAGCCTGAGGCGGAAGAGGGTTAGGGTGAAGTTGCTGTTTAAATAGTAATAATTTTAAGAACTTAGCCGATTGTAACGATGACTGTCCGGCGGAAAAGATCAATATTGTTGTGACATAGGATTCATAAAAGGATGAACAGGACAAAAAAATCTTGATTATCCTGTAATCCTGTCTAAAGGTCCTTTCAATAGGTGAACTATTGCCTTCAATCAAGCATGATGAGGGATCGAATTACCAGGATTATTAATACGCTGCATGAGGAGGTTTGGGTTTTTAAGTGGAAAACAAAAAACAAATAAAACTCAGCGCCCTCAGCGTCCTCTGCGGTGAATATTACCTTTACAAAAATTGTCACAGATCTGGCAAAAAGTGTCAAAAGAGGAGTTGGGATAGCCGCTGGAAATGAGCTTTTTTGGAACCCGGTAATAAATAGGAACCATATCCACCCGAAATTATTACCTATTTAATCATTGATTCGAAAACCTACCTTTATGGCACAATATTCGCAGTAACCACTCATCAAAAGAAACGATTTACAACTCAGCTACTCAACCACTTAACAAAAAATTAAAGTTTAATACGAAAGGAGGTGCAAAAGCAGTCACAGTTTGAATTTACAGTTTGAATTTTAGTTTTGGATATGATAAAATAGATTTAATAAAATAAAGGAGATTAAAAAATGTTAACAAAATTAAACAAAAAAAGAGATGAAAAAGGTTTTACCCTGATTGAATTAATGATCGTTATTGCCATCATCGGCATCCTGGCCGCCATCGCCATCCCTCAGTTTGCTGCCTATCGAAACAGGGCCTTTGTGGCGGCGTTGAAAAGTGATGCCCATTCATTTGCCGATGCACAAGAGGCGTACTATGCTGACAACGATACGTATGCATCTACCG
>JAUWMY010000313.1 GCA_030612945.1 Desulfobacteraceae bacterium | reverse complement strand
CATAATCCCTTTCAAGCCCATCCATTACGGGCACAATTCGTTCGAATAGTCTTTCGAGGTTTTTTTCTTCGTTGTAGACAGGTATGACGACGGATATCTTTTCATTTTCCAATATGCTGTTCCTCTTGCAAATCTTTACTCACATCATTCCTATGAATAACAAGAAAAATACTGCCGATAATTACGGCAAGCCACAAGGTGAAGACTCTGGCCATAATGGAAGCAACGGCAGCAGGTGTATTGGGAATGCCGGTGTGAACCAAGAGGCCCATCAGGGTGGCATCTGTTACCACAAGACCTCCCGGAAGCATTGAAAGCACACCAATAAGGGTGGAGAATCCAAATAAGACTGTAGTCGTCACTATCCCCACATCAAAACCAAGCCCCCTAAGGATGAGACTTAGGGCAACGCCTTCACTCGTCCATGCGATCAGGGTGATAGTCAGAGACACAACGAGTACCCTGACCCCAAAGAGACCAAACATGCTGTCCAGTGCCTTTCTCATCTCAAGTGCTCTACCCGACAAAATGGGTATTTTTTCAAGTAGCCCTATTGCAAACCCTGGAATACCGGGCACAAGACCAAAAAGTGGAAGCATGCAGAGAAGAAGGGCAACCCAGATCTCATTTCCCAAAAGTCCTATGCCAAGGAGAGATATGAGGCTTAATCCAATCAGGTCCATATACAGCTCCGCCGCAATAATTGGCGATGTGGAGATCATGGAGTGGCCTGAGATCCCTTTTAGCATTCGGCTTTTTATGAGTAGGCCGGCCTTTCCCGGCGTGGCGCTCATGGAAAGGCCCGCAAGGAAGATATCAAGGCTTTTCTTTGCCGGTATTGGAATCCCCATTTTCTGGAGGTACACATGCCACCTAAAGAACTTCACAAGGTCATTGCAAAACCCAAAGAAGGCGATTAATGGTATCAAATACCAGGAAAAGCCCCTCAAAGCAGGTCCTGCCTTTAATATGTCACCCCACATGCCTATTGAGGTGAATGCAATGACACTTAGCACGATAGTGAGGGTAACGCCTTTTCTCATTTGATGATTTTCCTCACCACGTCTATAACCCTGTCTACCTGAGCAGCATCCATACCCGGGTAGATGGGCAGGCTTATTATCTTTTTGGCAATGTCTTCAGTAACAGGCAACCCAGTTTTACCAAAGCGCTTTATTACATAGCTCAGGGTATGACATGCTGGAAAGTGAAGGCCATATCCGATGTTTTTCTCTGCAAGGGCCTGTATGAAGTCCTTCCTGTCCATAGCCAATATCTTTACAACAAAAAGATGCCAGGCATGTCCGTGCTCGTAGGACGGGATGCCTGGCAGATCAAGACCATCCAAATCCGAAAGCTCTTCCAGGTAATGTCTGGCTATCCTGTTTCGTCTTTCTGTAATCTCCGCTATATGCTTCATCTGAGCGAGGCCAAGCGCTGCCTGAATATCGGTCATGTTATACTTAAATCCTGGTTCTACAATATCATAGTCCGGATCAGATGCCCTCCCGTAGCGTTTCCACGAATCGCGCTCTATCCCATGGAACCTGAGCAATCGAAGGCGGTGCATCAATACTTCATCATTGCCTGTCACCATGCCACCTTCACTGGTTGTGATATTCTTAATAGGATGAAATGAGAATATGCTTAGGTTTTTTCGCCCAATATGCCTTCCTTTGTAATAGGTATCGATGGTATGGGCGGCATCCTCTATGATGGGTATATCGCCTGCAATATCCTCAATGGCATCCATATCTACCGGGGCCCCTGCAAAGTGAACCGGGATAATGGCTTTTGTACGCTTGGAGAGGCGTCTTTTTATCTCTTCTGGTCTTATGAGGAGGGTATCATAGTCGATATCGGCAAATATGGGCTTTGCACCTGCGAGTACAATCTGGTTCACAGTAGATGCAAAGGTCATGGAAGGTGTAATGACCTCATCGCCCTCTCCAATGCCCATGGCCTTTAAGACAATATGCATGCCCCCAGTGCCTGAACTGAGAGACAGGGCATGCCTTGCGCCAATGAAGCCGGCAAATTCTTCCTCAAATTCTTTGCATTTGGGTCCGGACGTGATCCAACCCGACTTCAGGACCTCTACAACCGCATCGATTTCCGTTTTACCAAGGAATGGTTTGCTCATGGGTATAAATTCACTCATTGTTTTGTCCTCTCTCAGGCCTTTGGTGATAGCTTTTGTTATTTTCTTTTTGTCCATAAAGGCCAAACAGAATTATTGTACAAATTGATCTTAATCTTTGTGTCTTACGCCAGGTTCTTGGGCTTATGTACCGATCTCCTTGAATCCATATCCCTTTTTCCGCTGTTCTTGCTTCTCTTTCAGCTTTAAAGAAGGGATCAAGGTCGAGGTCTTTTGGCGATTCCCCACGATAGACTTCCGCCAGTCCAGCCCGCACCATTTCAAGATTGATATTTTTACCATCCAAGAAAACCGTTCCCAACATCAGATCAATGTTTGGGTAACCGTGGCCCTCAATTTCTATAGCCTTGTTCAATACCAGGCCCGACAAATACTCCCTGGCCTCCTGACTATATCGCTGTACAAATCCTATCTTATTCTTGGAGGTTTCGGGCGCATCTATGCCAGCCAATCTCAACTTTATTTCAACTCTATACCCTTTTACTTTTATGGTGTCACCATCATAGACTTCGGTGACCTTGAATTGACTGGCTAATAATGAAGTGGGAAAAAATAAAAAGAAAACGATAAGTAAGAAGGTTTTTATTAGGCCTCTTTTAATTGGAATATAGAATATCATCTAATAATTCTCATTTTGTTGGTTTTGTTTAGCTTTTTACTTGGTTTCCTGTTTGTTGCTTGAGAAACCTAAGCGAAGGATCTTTTATTAAGAGCCGTATTGCGTTTGTATAAAAAACCTTCCGGGGACTCTTTCTGGGGAGCCTAGTTGGGTGATATTTTTACTGACCGTGATTCTGACCGATATATCACCGCCGTCAATCCACCTGCAATAAGCAGCAAGGTCAGCTCGCCATAGGTTCTGAAAAACGTATATATACAAAAAAGGCGGTACCAGGTCTTACAGCTAAAAATGCTCAGACATTTGTAGTCCGATGGTAGTACGTGTTTGACCTGGATATCCAGATTCCCGTTTGTTATGTGTGCCTTAAGAAAGTGAAAGAAATAATGATCTGGATCATCTCCAGCCAATTTTGCCCCTGCTCCTCCAGAAATTGTATAGGGGATCCCTTTCCAGTCACCTTCAAAATAGCCATGAATGTGTGATGCAAAGATATGGGTTACACTATATTTCATAAAGAGAGTTATCAGCATCTCAGATGATTCTTTGGGCAAGCAGTGATGATGACGGCCTCCTCTTGGATCATACAGAGGCACGTGCATAAAGATGATACGGCTGTTGTAGCTCATGGCCATCTCCAGTTCTTTTTCAATCCACTGTTTTTGCTTTGGATCAAGCCCCTTTTTGTCTGCATTATCTAAGACAATAAAATAGTGTTTTCCGATCTGGAATGAGTAAAAAGATGGGCCAAAGATGGCATGGTGAAGTTTACGTCCCTTTCCTCCGAGTTCATGATTGCCCATGGTGGTCAATAGAGGTATGTTCAGGTAGCGCCTCACTTGATTGAGAAAGTAGTCATACTTTTCTTTTTTCCCATTACGGACGAAATCACCGAGATTGATGGCAAAGGTGATGTCCCGGTCGTGATCTATCATTTTGAGGAGATTCTCAAACACGAATTTGGATCCCCTGTTATCCCCAAAGACTGCAAAGGAAAAATTGCTCGGATCACCAACACTTATTTCATGTACTTTAGCAATATTCCAGTTATGAGCGGGTGAAGGATAAAAATGCCCCCACAACTCAAAACTTGAAAGAAGAAGGATGCACAGCAACAGACAGCAATATTTAATGGGATATTTTACCGTGCCCGCAATTGGCGTCATTATTTTAGAAATTGCTGTCATAGAGAGTTTTTCGTGATGAATTCGTAAAAAGTCATATAATGTTCTTATCCATGATCTTCCGCTGATGCCTGGCATGAGACCCATCCATCGCGTCCCGCAATTTCCTTTGCTACTATGGCGGTGCGTCTTGCGATCAGGGAGTCCTGTAGGAAAGTCCCTAGGGGGATGAATGATGTCCCGCTCGATTGCGCCATCCCCACAAAACGCTCGAACATCTCAAGACAGGCAATGCCTTCAACCTCAGCGTGAATGGTCAAAACATTGAGTGCCTCACGCTTAATAAGAGAGAGCATGTAGTCATTGTAATTGCTTTTTGACACCCCG
>JAUWMY010000175.1 GCA_030612945.1 Desulfobacteraceae bacterium | reverse complement strand
GATAAGGAAAAGATTCATATTTCAATTCCCAAATTCCCAACTTCCTGAATTCTACGAGTGTCCAACTTTCATGTAAGCGATATGGATTCTAATAATAACAAGCACTTAACTACTCAACCATTCAACCACTTAACGAGGTCTGTACTCCCAATAAGTTGTAGAAATTCCGATACATTTTATTATCCTAATCCAGCAACTTTGGTGTATTTACTATTTTTTTGCATGCAAGTAAAAAACCTTTGAAAAATTTATGTTTTTAGTATATATTTTAGTGTTTGTGACAGAAGGAGCTGAAATACGATGGCATTGGCTATGCAGGCATACACGTAGACACTAAAAAGATAATTGCAAAAGGTGATGATGAATTCGTGGTGAAAAGTTCCTTCTAATGAATAAAGTAATTGGGCAAATGCCGATGTCCAATATTCCCGCAGAATGATACATCCCTCAGCATTTTCTGTCACGTCCGCCCCGTTTTCAACTGGGCATTAGTATCTTGCAATAGCCATTAAAAAATACTATTTTGCCATTCTAAGTATAAACTTAAGACAGAGGAGTTATCTTATGGAAAAACCCCAATCAAGTCGGAGTTTAAATGGTTCTGTAATGGTTGTGGGTGGTGGCATCGCAGGTATGCAGGCCGCTCTGGATTTAGCTGATTCCGGTTTTTATGTCCACCTCGTGGAAAAATCTCCGGCCATTGGTGGTGTCATGTCACAACTCGACAAGACCTTTCCCACTAATGACTGTGCCATGTGAATTATCTATCCTAAACTGGTCGAGGTCGGCCGGCATATCAATATTGAAATCCATCCTTGCTCAAGCATAGAAAACATCGACGGAGAAAAGGGAAACTTCAAGGTAAAGATCAGTAGAAAGCCCAGATATGTTGATATCGAAAAATGTACGGGCTGTGGAGAATGCTCAACGGTTTTTATAGACCCAGATCATCCTCCCAAAGAAGTAGATGGAAGATTGTGGGTTGACAGGATTCGAATCGATGAAGCCCGCTGCATTCAGTGTGGGGATTGTGTAAGGGCATGCATGGATGAAAATCCGGAAAATCATGCATTGACCAATATCGTGCAGAAAAGATTTCAGGCCATCCGGTCTGAAAAGGTAATAAAGCAACCAACGCCCCTTCAGGAAATCCTGGGGATGACACAACAAGAACGAGAAGGATTCTGGCAGGATCAGTTCAAGAAGTGTATCAAATGCTATGGATGCATCGATATATGTCCTGTCTATGTAGAAGAATCTGATGGATTGGACCTATCGAAATGGGTTGAAAGAGGTCAAGTGCCCCCTCCCTTTCCTCTCTTTCACCTTCTCAGAGCATATCAGGTATGGGATACCTGTGTGCTTTGCGGTGAATGCGAGAATACATGTCCCGCCCAAATCCCATTGAAAACAATACAAGATTTTGTGCGATACCTCCCTCCTGAGAAGGTCTTCGAGGTGATTCCCGGCCTGGAAAACGAGGCCCGGGATGAAATCCTCAACTTTGTTGAAAGGAGAAAAAAATTACCAAGGGGGATAAGCTATGCAGTTTGATATGGTCCTTACCACTTGCCCATTTTGCGGGACCGGTTGCAATTTCTACTTAAAAGTCCTGGATGGAGAAATTACCGATGTGCTGCCCTGTAAAACTCATCCTATCAGCGAGGGCGATTTGTGTATCCTGGGTCGAAATGCCCATCGTTTCGTTCAAAAACCGGACCGCCTCACAAAGCCTTTGATCAGGAAGGGTGATGACTTTATAGAGGTGAGGTGGGCAGAGGCTTATAAGCGAGTGGCAGATGGCCTCCTTGGGATCAAAGAGAACTATGGTCCAAATGCCCTCGCCGTTTTGTCGAGTGCAAAGTGCACCAATGAGGAAAACTACCTGATAATGAAATTCACACGGGGCGTTCTGGGAACGAATAATCTCGACCATTGCGCACGCCTTTGTCACTCATCGACGGTGACTGGCCTTGCCGCCTCATTCGGGGCCGGAGCCATGACAAACTCAATTACCGAAATCGATGACACAGACTGTATCCTTGTAATCGGCAGCAACACGACAGGGCAACATCCTTTGATAGCCAGCAGAATCATTCGGGCTAAAGAAAAAGGGGCAAAACTCATCGTAATCGATCCACGAAGGATACCCCTTACGGAATATGCAGATCTCTTTATTCAACTGAAACCCGGAACCAATGTTGCCCTTCTCAATGGAATAATTCACATTCTTATTGAAAAAGGATTGACTGATGAGGCCTTTATCCGAGAAAGAACAGAGGGGTTTGAGGAACTAAAGCAAAAGGTCAAGGAATATCCGGCAGAAAAGGTCTGCGAAATTACCGGTATTAGCAAGGAGGTCTTGGAGAAGGGAGCGCTCCTTTACGGCCAGGCCGAAAAGGCTATGATCCTCTATGCAATGGGGATAACCCAGCACACGACAGGAACCGACAACGTCAAGTCCGTAGCCAACCTTGCCATGGTAACAGGAAACATCGGTCGTCCTTCCACAGGAGTGAATCCTCTCAGGGGACAAAATAATGTCCAGGGGGCCTGTGACATGGGAGCTTTGCCCAATGTACTGACAGGCTATAGACCTATTGCGGACCCCGAAGCAAGGTCCCTGTTCCAAGAAAAATGGGGCTTATCGTTACCGAATACTCCAAGTCTGACCATCGTGGAGATGATGGATTCTGCCAGAGAAGGTTCCCTTAAGGGGATGCTCGTGGTGGGCGAAAATCCTATGATGTCTGACCCTGATATCAAACACGTAAAAGAAGCATTGGAAGCCCTGGACTTACTGGTTGTTCAGGATATCTTTTTGACCGAAACAGCAAAACTTGCCCATGTGATACTTCCGGCATGTTCTTTTGCTGAAAAGGAAGGGACCTTCACCAATACAGACCGCCGCGTTCAAAGAGTCAGAAAGGCAATAGATCCCGTAGGACAATCAAAGCCCGACTGGCAAATCATCTCAGAACTTGCCAGGGAAATGGGTTCTACAGGATTCGATTTTAGCTCACCGGAAGAAATCATGAAGGAGATCTCCTCTGTAACCACTCCCTATGCAGGTATTACTTATGAACGGCTCGATAAGGGTGAAGTGCTTCACTGGCCATGTCCACATGAAAATCATCCTGGAACTCCTTTCCTTCATGAAAAAGGTTTTCCGCGTGGGAAGGGAAGGTTCTTTGCACTCGATTATGTCCCACCTGCCGAACTTCCGGATAGTGAGTATCCGTATATACTCAGCACAGGAAGGATACCCTTCCATTTTCACGGGGGGAGCATGACACGAAGAATTGAGATTTTAAATCAGGAAGCCCCAACAGGTTATATGGATATCAATCTTGAAGATGTGAACACATTAGGCATCAAGGCAGGAGAACGCGTTAAGGTGAGTTCCCGCCGGGGAGAGATATCGATTGAGGCCAGAATATCTACCGAGGTTAAGCCCGGGATAGTCTTCATTCCCTTTCATTTTTCGGAATGTGCTGTCAATATCCTTACTGATAGAAAACTTGATCCTGAGGCAAAAATACCAGGCTTCAAAGTTTGTGCTGTAAACATCGAAAAGCAAGAATAGAATGATTCAAGGGTCTTTTCAATAGGAGACAATAATGAAAGAAAGGATCAAGAGAGAAGCAATAAATGCCCTTAATGAAGGATGGGATGGCGTCCTTGGACTCATGAATAGATGGGGACAGGTCGGCCCATATCTCTTTCGGGATCCCAAAGAACTCGAAGACATCGAGATCGAGCCCAGGTACAGCCTTGCAAAGACCATACAATTGATGCTCAGCAGACGGCCAGATCTCCGCATAGCAGCAGTGGTAAGAGGATGCGATGTGAGGGCTCTCCGTGAATTGGAGGAAATGGGCAAAATAAAAACCCAGGGACTCCGTCTTATCGGCATTACCTGTTCCCACGAGCAGGCTGAGGAATGCAATTGCGAAAAGCCCATTTATGAGACATTGGATTGTACAGGTTGTTGGAAATGTATAGAAGCATGTAAGGAACAGGCTATTGAAAGGATAAATGTCTGCCCGATCCTCGTCCCCAGTGAATATGATGTGGGGTTGGCAAAAAGAAAGGCGATTTATATTTCTTACCCACAAGCTGTACCCCTTAAGGCCATGCGTGATAGTGAGCATTGTTTGAAGATTGCGGACGTGATGGATTGCAAGGGATGCGAAACTGTCTGCCAGGCAGATGCCATAATGCACGAAGACCAGGAGGAAATTGAGGAAATCGAAGTGGGTTCGGTCATCCTTGCACCAGGTTTTGCACCCTATGATCCTTCCAAGCTGGACTTTTATGGGTTTGGAGAACTGCCAAATGTTGTTACCTCAATGCAGTTTGAAAGGATACTTTCTGCGTCAGGTCCCTATGAAGGTCACCTTGTAAGGCCTTCTGACCGAAAAGAACCTAAGAAAATAGCGTGGTTGCAATGCGTAGGTTCAAGAGATTTAAACAGGTGTGACAATTCCTACTGTTCATCTGTTTGCTGTATGTATGCCATAAAAGAGGCTGTTGTTGCCAAAGAACATGCAGGCAGTGACTTGGACTGCACACTCTTCTTTATGGATATGAGGACCTTTGGGAAAGATTTTGAAAGATTTTATGAGGACGCAAAAGAAAAACAGGGCGTCCGCTTTATACGGTCTCGTATTCACACAGTCAATCCGGTTATCGGAACCGATGACCTCGAAATCCAGTTTGCAATGGAAAACGGGCAGATCAAGAACGAGATATTCGACATGGTTGTCCTCTCTGTTGGCCTTGAGACACCCCCAGATTTGATTGAACTGGCCCGGTCTTTAGAAATTGATTTGACAGATGGAAATTTCTGCAAGACATCAAGCTTTTCGCCTGTTGCAACGTCAAGGGATGGAATATTTGTCAGCGGGGCATTCCAGAGCCCCAAAGATATACCCCAGTCCGTCATAGACGCCAGTGCAGCCGCTTGTGCCGCAGGTGAAATTTTAAGTTCTTCAAGACATACCATGACAAAGACTAAAGAGGTAATTCCGGAAACAAACGTCGTTGGGGAACGTCCCAGAATCGGGGTCTTTGTATGTAAATGTGGTATCAACATCGCAGGTATTGTCGATGTGCCGAGTGTTAGAGATTATGCGGCCAATCTTCCCTATGTGGATTATGTGACCGATAATCTATATACATGCTCCCAGGACACCCAGGACATCATGACTCAAACCATACGAGATAATAATCTGAACAGAATTGTTGTCGCTGCGTGTACGCCAAAGACTCATGAACCGCTGTTTCAGGAAACTTTGATCAATGCCGGGTTAAACAAGTATCTATTTGAGATGACCAATATCCGCAACCAGGATTCATGGGTCCATAAGGATAATCCGGACATGGCCACTGAAAAGGCCAAAGACTTGGTTCGCATGGCCGTAGCAAAAGTTGCCTTAATGGAGCCACTTGAAGAGGCCAGACTTAATGTAAACCCAACCGCCCTGGTGATCGGTGGGGGGATATCTGGAATGACGTCTGCCCTGAGCCTTGCAAAACAGGGATATGAAACCAATCTGATAGAAAGAGACACTCGTTTAGGCGGACAGGCACAAAATCTTTACA
Organism: Desulfobacteraceae bacterium; assembly: GCA_030612945.1. Taxonomy (GTDB): domain Bacteria; phylum Desulfobacterota; class DSM-4660; order Desulfatiglandales; family Desulfatiglandaceae; genus 4484-190-2. The sequence goes on along the minus strand of JAUWMY010000175.1, from coordinate 421 downwards.
AGACGTGGAAGGGAGAAGACATCCAGCATAAGCTCTCCGACCTTATTAATGCGGTTGAGAATGAAAGCAATATTCATGTTCATCTGAATGCCGAACTCATCGGTGTTGAAGGTTTTGTCGGTAACTTTAAATCGGCCTTAAGGACTAAACGAGGGGAAGAAATTGCTTTTGAGCATGGCGTTGCCATTATTGCAACCGGTGCTTCAGAATTTAAACCCGTTGAGTACCATTATGAAGAGGATCCAAGAATAAAGACCCGCCTTGAGTTGGACCGAATGTTCATCAATAACGATCCCGCCTTAAAATCATTGAGAACAGCGGTGTTCATCCAGTGTGTCGGATCAAGAGAACCTGAACATCCTTATTGCTCCAGGGTTTGTTGTACCCATTCCATTGAAAGCGCCCTTGAGTTAAAGCATCG
>JAUWMY010000508.1 GCA_030612945.1 Desulfobacteraceae bacterium | reverse complement strand
TTTGGGCAAGATCAAAATTAGTATGCTCTGCCCAGATGAACTGTAAGGCGTTATCAAAATTTCAGAGTACCTGAAAACGGTGGAATAATAGTATGGACATAAAGACCCCTTTCCATTGGGTAAGACAAAGCCGTATTTTCCGGTGTTGGATATTTACAAATACAATGGACATAGCTAATATGATTTATCCCATCTTATGTTTCATTTTACACTCAGGTGCGTAAGCTCTGCAAGCCTGGGACAGTCCACATGTTACAATAGATTTTATTATTGATTCACTGGCTTAATATCATGTCTATCCTGTTATCCTGTCAAAAAAGTGGCTGAACTATTATGCGGTTAGTTCGACCACATCAATGGCAAAATCAGGGCAGGCAAAATAGCACTTAAAGCAACCAACGCACCAATCTGAAGACTTTACCTCCTCAGGCCTATAACCCTTGGCATTAAAAAAATCAGCATAACCAAAGGTGCCCACACCGCAGACTTCTTCACAATAGCCACATTCTTTACAGTACTCAGTATTGAGAATGACCTCGAATTTCCTGGCATCGCAATTCAAGCAACGACTCGATTCATCCGCAATTTGCTCATTGGTTAGCGCCAGTTCAACCTGATCAAACCCTGAAATCCTTTCCCATGGCTTTAAAAGCCCTAAATCATTGCGGGGCCTTGTTTCTATCACAAATTCAGGCAGAACCACCTCCTCTTCAGGTGTTGCCAGCACCTCATCAATGTTGCCATCGCCGCCCAGGTACTGATCAATGGCCGCAGCCGCTTTTCGACCGTGGGCTATGGCGCCGATTATTGAATCAGGGCCACTGACAACATCTCCACCAGCGAAGACACCCTTTTCGCCTGTGGCAAGGCCTGTTTCCTCAACCTTAATCCGGCCACCGCTTGCATTAATGTTCTTCTCCTGCTTCATAAAGCCAAGATCCGCGGCCTGGCCAACAGCCAAAATGATGTGATCAGCCGACACCTTATTGGTAATTTCTTCGTCATAGGCAGGGTTGAAGTTACCCGCATTGTCAAATACAGATGTGCACTTAATCAGACCGAGTCCTGTAACCGCTTTCTCACCCAGAATCTTCTTAGGCCCCCAGGAGTTGTTTATAATAACACCTTCCTCCTCTGCCCGTGCAATCTCCCACTCATGGGCCGGCATTTCTTCTCTCTTCTCCAGGCAAAAAAGCTGTACGTTTTCGGCTCCCGTCCTCTTGGCCGTAAGGGCCACATCAATGGCCACATTGCCGCCGCCAATCACGATCACATCTCCGCTAAAATTAAATGTTTTACCAAGACCAACGTCTCGCAAAAAATCCCAGCCCCACAGGACGCCCTTCTTTTCAGAACCATCCAGAGAGATCCTGGTGCTCCCGTTGGCACCACTTGCGATAAAAATCGCATTAAAATCCTTCTTGAGCTGGTCCATGGTGATATCTTTTCCAATGGTGGTATTTCCCTTAAAAGTCACACCCCACTCCAGGATATCGTCGATGTCCTTATCCAGCCTCTCTTCAGGCAATCTATAGTTGGGGATACCATATCGCATGGTGCCGCCCGGTTTTGGAAAGGCATCAAAAACAGTTACCTCATGCCCTTTGCTTGCAAGATAGTAGGCAGCCGTGAGCCCTGCAGGACCGGCCCCCACAACAGCCACCTTCCTGCCGGTTTTATCAGCGAGCTTTTTTTTCTTCTTCCATGCATCGCCGCCCTTGTCCATAGCAGCTCGCTTAATGGCCCGAATAGCAATGGGTTCTCCAAACTGCTTGTAAGCGCACACATCTTCGCAAGGAGCAAAACAGGCGTCTGCACATACCGTGGGAAGAGGTAGCTTTTCACGCAAAACAGATACGGCCTCGTCAAATTCCCCGTCTTTCACAGCGCGGATATACCTGGGCACGTCCACTCCGGCCGGACAGGCTTCCGTGCACCGGGGTATAACCAAATCTTCTATAGGAACGCGTTTTTCAAACATAGATTTGTGCCTCCAATACTTATTGAGATGTTACGGAAAATTAACCTTCTCTTCGATATACTGTGCCAGACCCTCAACGTGGAACCGCATCCTTTTCTCAGCTAAATCCGGGTCCCGTTTCTCAAGGGCCTCAATGATCGCCAGGTGTTCTTTTTGCATTTTTGTAAATCGGTCCTCAAATACAATGGTCCGGAAACGAATCCAGCGGATATGGTCAAATAGGTTGCCAGCCAGCTCAATCAGCTTTCCACATTGGCTGGTTCTAAGAACGAGTTCGTGAAATACGATATTTGCGTCAGAGTATTTTATGAACTGGCCTCCCGAACTCGATTCACAAAAAGGCGAAAAGAGTTCTCTCATCTTCTGAATTTCTTCATCCGTTACATATTTTGTCGCCAGTCGCGCGGCCATTCCTTCTAAGGCGGCTCTGACCAGGAGTATCTCTATGATTTCTTTTTTAGTTTTTTTAACTACATAGATGCCTTTTCGAGGCATGACCTTGAGG
>JAUWMY010000140.1 GCA_030612945.1 Desulfobacteraceae bacterium | reverse complement strand
GGATGGGAAGCGATACAGCGGCGTTTTTTATGAATCGCCAGAGGATGCGGTCAATGTCCTGGCCAGGATGGTGGCGTATCAGGGTTTTCTAAAGCGAGCTTGATGAGTCTTTTCTGAACCTGACAACCTGAGTAATTATTTTTCCCTCAGCATATTGAGCTTATAATAGACATGGCCTAAGCTCATGAGTTCCTCATGCGTACCCTGCTCCACGATTCGGCCGTGGTGCATTACCAGGATACGATCCGCATTTCTAATGGTGGAGAGCCTGTGGGCCACAATTAGTGTGGTTCTCCTGGCAGCCATCTGTGAAATAGCCTTTTGGATGAGACGTTCTGTTTCCGGATCGACATTTGAAGTGGCCTCGTCAAGGATGAGTACTCGAGGGTTGGCTGCCAGGGCCCTGGCAAAGGATAAAAGCTGCCGCTCCCCGGCTGAAAGGGTGTATCCCCCTTCACCGATATCCTGCTGAAAACCGTTGGGGAGCCTCTTAATAAAGGAAAGCGCATTGGCCTCCCTTGCTGCTGATTCAAGTGATCTTACATCTATATCCTTGCGGCCTAACGATATATTCTCCCCCAGGTTTCCTGAAAAAATAAAGACATCCTGCATGACAAGGCTGATATTCTTTCGGAGCTCGCTTTTTGACCATTTTTTGAGATCCACACCATCCAGAAACACTGCCCCCTCATCCGGATCGTAGAATCGTTCGGCCAGGCTCACCAATGTGGTCTTGCCCGACCCTGTGGCCCCTACAATGGCAACCGTTTCCCCTGACTTCACCTCAAAAGATATATCATGGAGTACTGGATTGGCCTTCTCATAGGCAAACGATATATGCTTGAAAGTAAGGCGTCCTTTCACTTTTGCCGGGGCTACGGGATGTTCAGGGTCCGGGATCTCTTCTTTGGAATCCATAAACTCAAAAATACGTTCGGTTGAGGCCATGGCCGACTGCATGATGTTGTACTTTTCAGATATGTCCCGGATGGGCTTGAAGAACATCTGGATATAACCGATAAATGCAACCAGGGACCCCAGTGAAAGCTGGTCCGAAATAACTTTTCCGCCTCCATACCAGATAATCAGGGCAACGGCAAATGAAGAGAATAGTTCCATGACCGGCATAAAGATGGCGAACACGCGAATCTGCTTCATGCCGGCCAGATAATTTTTATGATTAATGCGGGCAAAAGCATCCATCTGGAATTTTTCCCTTGCAAAGAGCTGAATCACACGCATTCCGGTAATGCGCTCCTGAAGAAAGGCATTTATTTTTGCCACCGTGGCTCGAAGCTCCCTGAAAGCCTCTCTCGCCAGTGTGCTGAAAAGTAATGTGAGTCCAAAGATGAATGGAAGGAGGACAAAGGAAACCAGGGCCAGGCGCCAGTTGAGGTAGAGGAGGACCGCAAGGATACCTATTAAGAGAAAAAAGTCCTTGAAGACTGTAATGAAGACTGATCGGAACATTTCGTTGAGGTTTTCGATATCATTTGTCACGCGTGTGACTAAGCGACCTACAGGATGTCGCTCGAAGAAACGCACTGCTTGAGATTGCATTCTCCGGAAGAGCTTGAGACGAATATCCTGCATCATATGCTGGCCAGTGAATTCCAGGAGGTAGTATTCTCCAAAACTGAGCACGAACGCGAAGACAAGGAAAAGGATTAATATGAGGGATACCAGTGCAACTCCTTGCACATCAGCGATTCTGATCTTCAGGATATCCTTCTTTGGAAAACTGTTGAGCAACTCGTATGGGATCAGTTTGGAGCCGTCATCAAGTTCATGAATGGCTTTTATTTTTTTTTCAAGTATACTTTCTACCCCTACTTCAGACCCGATCCTGTATAACCGCTCCGACGTGAGGATTTTCCTGGTCTTGTAGTCATGGAGATCAGCGGGGTCCAGGTTTTTCAGATCCAGGTTGTCGATGAAACACTGAGACCTGTCCTTGCTTTTCCGCAGTAAATGACCATACTTTTGCATGAAGTCTTTGGCCTCACTACCCTTTAATCCGCCTATATCCATACGGTACCAGGAAGAGAGGACGTACCTGTCAATGGCAATCTTGGTTAGATAGGGAATAGCCAGTTCAAAAAGAGTAATCAGGATGGTAAGGAAAAGGGCCGTTAAAACTGTTTTTCTGTATGGAAAAGCATATTTCGACAGTCTCTTTAGCAGCTTGAAGTTATAGGGCTTCCCCAGTTGCCCTTCCTCCATGTATCCGTATTCCCCAAACATAAAACTCAGACTCCTATCTCTAATTCCTCTGCGATAACCTGCTTTTCATAGAGGGTGGCGTAGATGTTCCCCCGTTCCAAGAGTTCTTTGTGTGTCCCCAGTTCCACAAGTTCACCACGCTCAAGCACGGCAATCCGTTCTGCCCGACTGATTGTAGAAATCCTGTGGGAGACAATCAGGTTGGTTTTGTTTTGTCTCAAACTAAGAACCTGGTTCAGGATTCTTTCTTCAGTACGCGTATCCACCATGGAGAGGGCATCATCCAGGATCAAAATGGGCGGATCCAGTATCAGGGCCCGGGCAATAGTCAGCCGTTGCCTTTGGCCCCCTGAGAGCGTGATTCCCCGTTCCCCGAGGAAGGTGTCCAATCCTTTTTCAAGATTTTTTATGTCTTCAAAGATATCGGCGGCACGCAAAACCGTCTCCAGGTGGTCCTGGGATACACCGGTCCTGCCGAACAGGACATTGTTACGGATAGTATCAGAAAATATAAAGACCTCCTGGGTGACAAAGCCGATGTTTTTCCTCAGCGTTTGCAGGAGGATTTGCCGGACATTCCACCCATCAACGAAAATGGTCCCGGCTGGCGCATCCAAAAGACGAGTTATAGTCTGCAGCAAAGTCGTCTTTCCGGCACCAACCCGCCCGACAACAGCTATTGTATCCCCGGCCTCAATTTTTAGATGAATATCTTTCAGGGCGTAAAATGACTGCCCGGGATGGGTGAAAGAAAGGCCTTTAATTTCGATTTTCCCCCTGATTTGAGGAATATGTATCGATTGTGCTGAATCACTGATCTCTGGAAGTTCGTCGAGGATGCCGTTAATCCTGCGCATTGAGGCCGAGCCCCTTTGTACAAGATTTGTAACCCATCCCATGGCCATCATGGGCCAGGTGAGGAGATTAAGGTAGCTGATGAAGGCAACAAAATCTCCGGTTGTGATATTACCCAGGATAGTCAGCCTGCCCCCCAACCAGATGACAATCGCAAGGCCAATATTGGTAAAAATGACCATCATGGGAAAGAAGAAGGCAAGGGTTTTGGCCAGCCCCATGTTTACGGAGATATACCGTTGTCCTTCCTCCTCTATATTTTGATGTGCCCAGGACTCCCTGTTATAGGCCTTGATAACCCGGATTCCGGCAAATACTTCACGGGCTCGCTCGGTGAGATCAGCAAACGTCTTCTGAGCATTCTCAAAACCGGCAGACATGCGCCGTGTGAGAATCCTGGTGAGTACAATTATGATGGGTGCGGGGATAAGTGCAAAAAGGGTTAGTCTTACATTGATAGACAGCATGAACCCGATGGCAGCTATTCCCAGCACAATACCATCGGTCAGGGCAACCAGGCCCATGCCGGTGGCCATTCGGATAGCGTTAATGTCATTAATGGCCCTGGCCATTAAGTCTCCGGTTTTGGTCTTATGATAGAAGGAAAGTGAGAGGGTTTGCAGGTGCCCGTATATGCGATTTCTCAGGCTTTCCTCAACCTTCCGGGAATGTCCCAACAAAAAATAACGCCATACATAACGAAAAATAGCAATCAGGAGGGCCAAACCCAGAATAATCATACCCTGCTGAATAAGAATCTGGGCCGTGGCGGTTTTCATTGTTAAGATGTCAATGGCCTTTTTGATGACAAGGGGTATAAGGAGTTGAAGGAAGTCCACAATAAGCAGGCACATCAGTCCCAGGGCGATTGGCCAGCGGTTCTGGACAAAGTATTGTTTGAGGGGCAGGAAATTTTTAAATGTTTCTATAAAAGGGAGAGCAGATTTTTTCATGGGATCAGGAATACAGGAATAAGACAGGAATTGTCAACGTGTCTGAAGGTCTTGTGCGTTACGGGCCAATAGGATAGTGTTACTAAACCATCACAGTCTGATTTGAAAGAGGGAAATTTGTGACAAGAAAAACATCATTTCATTGGGCCTGGATTATCCTTGCGACCTGTTTCGTCAATCTTTTCATCAATTATTCTGTTCGCCTGGGTTATGGTATTGTCCTTCCCGAAATGATTAAAGACTTAAGCCTTAGCCGTACGGCGGGTGGAACTATTTTCAATGCCTACCTCTTATCCTATATTATCCTGACACCTATTACCGGGTACCTTACAGACAGGTTTGGGGCTCGTTATGTCATTACAACCTGCACCTTTATTCTGGGCGTTGGTGTTTTTCTAATGGGAACAGTTGAATCCCTGTGGACGGCCTGCCTCTTTTATACCATAGTGGGACTTGGGTCTACGGGCATGTGGACTCCTATCATTACGGTAGTTCAACGCTGGTTCGCCCCCAACCGCAGGGGCATGGCTTTGGGCATACTTTCAACGGGATATGGCCTGGGTTTTGCCACCATGGGTGTGGTTTTCCCCTGGATCGTGAATCAATTCAGCTGGCGTTATTCCTGGTATTTTTTAGGGACAGGAGCTTTGTTAATGGTCGCGGCAAACGGCCTGTTACTGCGTAGCGACCCTGCATCGGCCGGATATTTGCCCTGGGGCCAAAAAGAAGGCAGCTTGCTCACCGAAGAGGGAAAGGGGAGTAATCAAAGGCGTGAGCCCCTTTCTAATGTGTTTAAGAGTTCAACCTTTTGGCTTATTGGACTGTCCTACTTCTCTATTTCATACAGCCTTTATGGAATTACGACGTTTATGGTGGATTATGCCCAAAACCAGATAGGTTTGCCATTTGAAAAGGCAAGTTTTTTGGCAACGATACACGGAGTATGTCAAGTCGTGGGTGTTTTAACTGTTCTGCCCCTGTCCGATTACATCGGCCGGAAAAGAACCATCATTATTTCCAATTCTTTCATTACTATATGTCTGGCCGGGATACTTCTATATGGAAGTTCCTGGGTTATGCTCTCTGTGCTTGTGGGGGCCCTGGCCATTTTTTATGGTGTGATCTGGCCTATGTATGGTGCCTGTGCCGGGGACTACTTCCCAAAAGAGGTTATGGGAACGGTAATCGGAGCGTGGACTCCCTTCTATGGTCTGGGCGCCATCCTGGTGCACTGGGTGAGCGGTGTTCTCCGCGATAGCACTGGAAGTTATGATTATTCGTTTGCTGTCAATACAGTGATGGCTGCCCTGGCTGTCTTGTTGATGTGTACTGTAAAGAAGAACACAATGAGCACAAGGTATTTGGGAGAGAGTCAAAAAGGATAGAATCGACTGGCTGACAAGGTCGCAGGAACGGTCTAAAAGGACCAATTTAATATTGAGGCACCCCAGGTTAGGCCTGACCCAAAGCTCACAAGGAGTACGTTTTCACCTTTCTTCACCAGGCCTTCACGGTTGGCTTCATCCAGCGCGATCGGTATGGTTGCAGAGGAAGTGTTCCCGTATTTATGAATATTCGTGTACACTTTTTCCATGGGAACCTTAAGGCTTTTTGCGAGACCCTGAATGATTCGGATATTGGCCTGGTGAGGAATTACAAGTTGAATTTCTTCGCTGGAAAGAGAGGTGTCCTGCATCACGCGTTGGGTAATTGTCGACATATACTCGATTGCCTTCTTGAAAAGCCGGTTTCCATCCATTTCCAGGTGCAAAGGCTTTAGGTCTATACCTTGCAGGACCTCGGGGATGTAAGAGTTCCCATACGAAGAATACAGGAGCTCCCAGAGCGTTCCGTCCGATTTCAGTCGGCTGGACAGAATCCCACCCCGGTCTTTTTTCGAAGTAACCACTACTGCGCCGGCGCCATCTGCCAGCAACACGCATGTGTTTCGATCTCGCCAGTTGACAACGCTTGAGAGCCGTTCCACTCCTATAACTAAAGCGTTTTCACATGTCCCACATCGGATGGCATTATTTGCAATAGTGAGGGCATATAGGAAACCAGTGCATCCGGCCGACACGTCAAACGCAATGGCATTTTCGGCTTTCAGGTCTTGTTGAACCATGCATGCAGTGGATGGGAACTGACGATCAGAAGTTACCGTGCCCACTACGATCATGTCCAGGTTTTCTGAAGATATCCCGGCCATTTCCATGGCCTTTAATGAGGCCTTTGTCGCTAAATCCGTTGTGCTTTCATCTTTTTCTTTTGATGAGATACGCCGCTCCTTAATGCCAGTGCGACGGATAATCCATTCATCGCTGGTATCTACAATGCTTTCGAGATCTTTGTTTGTCAGTATTCTTTCAGGCACAGCAGAGCCAGTGCCGATGATATGAGCCTGGGGCATCATTTTTGGCGTTTCCATTCCTTTAATATAATAACTTTATTAATAAGAGGTTTCCAATTAATGTCAATATAATATTATAGTAAAATATAAACTGCAGGTCAATGATTTGGGAAAAAGAGATCTCCCCGGCAGCGTCTTTGATCATTCCCTGTTATAAGAGATAGGAAAATTTAAAACACGGAGGTTTATATGCGACCACTGGAAGGAATAAAGGTGATTGAAATGGCAGGTTTGGCGCCATCTCCCTACTGTGGGATGCTTTTG
>JAUWMY010000122.1 GCA_030612945.1 Desulfobacteraceae bacterium | reverse complement strand
TAAGACCTTTATTGTAAGCCTTTTAGCAACCTTCTCATCAAACTCCCCTGTTGCCTTTCCAGCTTTGGCAATGGCACTGGTAATCTTTTCAGCCTTAAAGGCCACTTTGTTGCCATCTCTTTTTTCTATCTCAGTAAACATTGTGTTTCCTCTCCATCATCGTGTCCATCTCATTCTAAAAGGGTAAAGAGGATCTTACCCATTTAAGTATGAAATATCATTTAGTAGGTGAATCTTGCCTTTTACTTTTACAAACTCAATTATACTTATACTGGCTAACCCTATCTCTATCTGCCAGATTTCTTTTAGGTCTAATCTTAAAATGTCACATAAAATCACTCTTATGGGACCCCCGTGGGTAAAAACAGCAACTGTTTTATTGCTATTTTGAGATAAAATTCTTCTCAATGCCTTCCTCACCCTTCTTGCCAAAATTTTTAAGCCTTCACCCTGGGTAATAATAATATCAAGGGGACTCCCTAACCATTCTCCATAAACTCGGGGATATTTTTCCATGATATCTTGATAGGTCAAACCTTCAAATATGCCAAAGTTCATTTCCCTAAGATCTAACAGCTCTTCTACTGGCAAATCTTTAAAAACTATCTTAGCAAATTGAACCGTTCTTTTCATATCACTTGAATAAACTTTATGGATTTTCTCTTTGCTTAATCTTTTAAAAAGCCTTCTTGCTTGCTGCCTGCCTTTTTCATTTAATTCTATATCAGTAAAACCACAATATCTTTTCTGGTAACTCCACTCTGTCTCCCCGTGTCTGACTAAGATCAATTTTGTAGACATTATTTTTTATTGGCAGTCAGTTATCAGTGGCCCGTGGATAACACAAAAAGAATCAAACAACCCCAACACAGGATTAAGCAAAGTAGCGCAGAAAGAACCATGACATGGCAGGCCTGCCTGATATGTTCTACATCTATATCCCCAAGATGGGCGCCTATGTATGGTTTATTCACAAGATTTCCTCTGTAATAATTGGGACCACCCAGTTTAATACCCAATACCCCTGCAAAGGCTGCCTCCGGGAACCCGGCATTTGGGCTGAGATGGTTTCTTCCTTCCCTTATTGCTGTTATAAAGGTCTCTCGCCCATGACCTTTAATTATAATGGCCGCCAGGGAAATAATTAGAATCGAAAGTCGGGCAGGGATAAAATTGGCAACATCGTCCAGGCGTGCTGCACACCTTCCGAATCTCTGGTACCTTTCATCTTTGTAGCCAATCATGGAATCAAGGGTGTTGATCATTTTGTAGGTTAAAGCCAGGGGCGCTCCCCCTACTGCTGCAAAAAACAGGGGGGATACAACACCGTCTACCAGGTTTTCCGCAACGCTTTCCACCGTTCCCCTCATTACGCCTTTCTCATCAAGGGGCTCTACATCCCTTCCAACGATATGAGATAGCTTGTGTTTTGCCTCTTGGAGTTTACCCAGTTTCATTGTCTTGTAAATATCCATAGCTGCTGATCGTAAAGATTTGACCGAAAGGGTGTAGTAGATAAGCACAATCTGCATAATTATGTAAAGGGATAGGTGAATAGTCTTGACAATAAAAAGAACTCCCCATGTTATTACAAACGTGCCAAACACAAGCAATAATACAAATAGAAATCCAGAAGCAGTCAGACTAAAGTTAAGTTTCCTAAAATACGGCTCCCATCTCTCGATCCATCCACCCATCCATCTGATTGGATGGGGAAGCCATCTTGGATCCCCCAAGATTAAATCGAGGAGAAAAGCCATGGGTAATATGTACCAAAAGGGAGCGATTTCCATATCAGGCAAATATATCACGGAGTTTATCGGCAACCATAGCGTTGATCTCTTGGCTTCTAAGGGTAATCCGAACAAACCGGTTGGAAAGACCTTTAAAATTGCTACAGTCACGCAGCAAAACTCGATTATTAGCCATTATCGAACAGAGTTGTTTAGCATCAAAGCGCTCTTTGATCTTAATCAGGACAAACGACGTCATACTCGGGAAAAGTTTCAGGGCTTTTGTATTTTTGAGCCTCTCCGCTAATAGGTGCTTTTCTTTGGTGACAAAGGACTGGGTCTCGTTAAGAAAGGTATCGTCCCCAAGAACATGGTCAAGTAAATAATGCCCAGCAATCTGGGCCACACTATTCACACACCATGGTTGGTAAAAGCACCTGAATTGTTCTACTATTTTCTGGGAAGCAATCAAAAAGCCGAGCCTCAATCCCGGTATCCTAAAAATTTTTGAGAATGAGTGAAGGACCATGACATTTGAAAGATCTGTCTGGATCACTGTCGTTTCATCATACTGGTCTGTAAAAGGCAAATAAGATTCATCTATCAAAAAACGGGTTCCGGGATAAGCCTCACATAGTTTTATCAAATCTTTTCTTGCAATCAGGTTACCGGTCGGATTATTTGGATTGCAGATAAAAACCGTATCTGTGCCAACTAAATAGCCACTAATATCCATAATATTGGGCTGAAATAGATTTGCTTCCTTTGTCATCACATATTCGTAGTCTATTTTATACATCTGGCAAACATCCCCATAATCCGCATAGGTTGGACCTAGGATAAGGGCCTTTTTAGTTCCAAGTGCCAAGGGCAAGGTAAATATAAACTGGGTTGTTCCGTTTCCAGCAAGAACCCTATCTTCTCTTATTTTATGATAGTTGGAAAAGGCCTCTATAAGCTTTTTACTGTCGACCTCCGGAAAGGCAAAGACTTTCTCAAGATTTTCTCTAAGATACTCAATGAGTCCGGGCGCTGGCCCTAATGGGTTTGTATTGCTGCTCATATCAATAATATCATCTGGTGAGCAGCCAATATTCCGGGCCAGATCATAGATGTTTCCGCCGTGACCTCTAATCATATTTTAGCTCCAATGCATGCAATCAAAAACAGCCCTGCCTCCTCAATCTCTGCCATTGCTCCAAGCATGTCTCCGGTAATACAACCCATACGCCTCTTGTAATAAAAAAGGATGAGCACAGTCATGACAATAAATAAACTGTTGAGCCGGACACTGTCTAACCCCAGCCAAAAGGAAAAAAATACGGGCAGAAGGATAATAGATAAGGCATATATGGGAGGTTTATCAGAAAAAAAATCAGTGCCCATTCCCCCTTGAGGCCTTCCATACCTTAGAAACTTTATGCCAAACATCATGGCACCCCGGGAATATGCCGGTATTATGAAAAGATACAGAGCCCTATGATTCTCTAAAGAATTGATACCACCCCATTTAATGGCTAATATAAAGACAATAGCGAGCAGCCCCATAACGCCAATGCGGCTGTCCCTCATGATAGTCAAAACCCGCTCAGGAGATCTATGGCTTAAAAAGCCATCTGCCGTGTCACCCAATCCATCCAGGTGAAGCCCTCCTGAAAGGATAGCGAGAAGCAAAACATCGAGAAAGGATACAATGGTAACCGGCCATAACATTGAAAATACATAATCGCCAAGTACAAGCAGAAATCCAATGGTTAGCCCAACAACAGGAAACCAAGGTATTATTTTGGGGGCATCCAAGTCTCGAGGCTTTCCTAATGGCAGGATGGTCAGAAACTGTAATGCTGAAATAAAGTGTTTCATTAAACTCCATGTGCTTGGGGGCCTATCACAAAATTATTTATCCTTGCTTACCTCAGCTTCCTCAAAGGTTAAAATCTCGTTGATTATTAGGGCTGCTGCCTCTATTGTATGCATTGCCAATGCAGCTCCGGTGCCTTCTCCTAACCTCATCCCAAGATCCAGGATAGGAAAAAGTCCTAAGTGGTCAAGCATAATCTTATGACCCTGTTCTACCGACTGATGACCTGCAAAAAGGTAGTCGGTTACAGCAGGACAAAGCCCATAGGCTATAAGGGCACCTGCGCCTGAGATAAATCCATCGACTACCACAGGTCTTCTAAAAAAGGCTGCTGCCAAAATAGCGCCTGCAATAGCCCCTATTTCAAAACCCCCTACCTTTGACAAAACATCCAGGGGATCCTCCGGCCTTGGATTGTTTATCTCGATACCCCTTTCTATGGTCTCACACTTTCTTTGAAGACCATTATCATCAATTCCTGTGCCTCGGCCGGTTATCCTTTCCACAGGGGTTCTGGTTATAACTGCACCAATAGCACTTGACGGTGATGTATTACCAATCCCCATATCGCCGATGCCAAGGAGTTCCAATCCCTCTTCAAAAAGCTCTTTGGCTGCCTCGAACCCTGTTAAAATTGCAGACTCTGCTTGACCCTTGGTCATAGCAGGTCCTTTGCTGAAATCTTCTGTTCCTCTGGCGATCTTCCTGACAATCAAACGGCCTTCTTCAGAGGTTTGCTGGGGAATATCAGGGATAATCCCTACATCCATAACTATGACCTGGGCCCCAATCTGGCGGGAGAGGACATTGATCCCCGCCCCACCCCTCAGGAATGTTTTCACCATCTCACCGGTTACAACCTGGGGGTAGGCACTTACACCAGATCCCGCTATACCATGGTCACCTGCCATAACCAGTAATGCTTTTTTGCTCACTGACGGTGTTAATGTTCTCCCAATTCCGCACAACCTCTCTCCAATAACATGAAGTTCTCCTAATGCCCTCTGAGGCATTACCAATTGGGCCGTACGACGCTTAGCCTGATCAATAAAGGCCTTGTCTACTCCTTCAATGCCTGAGATTATTTCCGATAAGTTCATTGTTCCTCCTATCAATCTGAGTTCAGCAATACTACTTAAGCTTTCCTTTTATCACAAGTGGAAGGCCTGCAACGGTCAACACTACGGTATCTGAACAAGCGGCCACCCTTTGATTCACAATACCGATAATATCACGAAATTCTCTGGCCATCTTATTTTCAGGTACAATCCCTGCGCCTACCTCGTTGGATACCACTATAATGGATTGTGGAATCTTTTGCATCGACTCCGCTAAGGCCTCTGCCCTGGATAGAATCTGTTCCTCTGTTTCGCCATGCATTAACAGGTTGCTTACCCATAGGGTCAGACAATCTATCAGGATAACCTCGTAATTGGTTTTTAAAGAGGCCAGGGTTTCGGTAATTTTTGTCGGCTCCTCTATCGTTTTCCAATCAGGACCTCGGGTCTCCCTGTGCCTTAAAATACGCTCTTTCATCTCATCGTCCAGGGCCTGAGAGGTAGCCAAAAAAACCTTTTGTCCAAAATGTTTATTCGCATAATCAAGGGCGAAACTGCTCTTACCGCTTCGACAGCCACCAATTACAAAAATTATCTCTTTCAAGGTAAAATCCATAGATATTGTGTTTATCATTATCTTAATTCGATTATATTGTGTTGGCAAGAATTATTTGACCTTGCTATTTAATTTCTTAATATCCTCCCTCTCCCCTTGACCCTTAACTCTATTTCCCATATACTCGCCATAAGTAAGTCACTATCAAGGATTAGAAGCCTTCTGAGGTATGACAGGTAATGGCAAAAGCCATCATGTTTCTTGGAACCGGAAGTGATGTAGGAAAATCAATCACTGTAGCAGCATTCTGCCGGATATTTAAAAGAAGGGGCTATAGGGTTGCCCCCTTCAAGGCCCAGAACATGTCTAACAACTCCTTTGTAACTATGGAAGGAGGAGAAATCGGCCGGGCCCAGGTAGTTCAAGCTGAGGCAGCAGGTGTCCTTTCCTCTGTGCATATGAATCCTGTCCTCCTGAAACCTTCATCTAACCATGGATCGCAAGTGATCCTGAGGGGAAAGGTCTTTGGGCAGATGGAGGCAATTAATTACCATGAGTTCAAGCCCAGGCTTAAAAAGATTGTCCTGGAATCCTACAACACCCTGGCCAGAGATTACGATATCATTGTCATGGAAGGGGCAGGAAGCTGCTGCGAGATGAATCTTAAAAAGAATGACCTGGTCAACTTTTCTCTGGCCCGGCAGGTGGGAGCATCTTGCATACTAATTGCAGATATTGACAGGGGAGGTGTCTTTGCACAGCTCATTGGCAGCTTTCAGCTTATGACCAGGAAAGAGAGAGTCCTTACCACAGGATTTCTGATCAACAAGTTCAGGGGGGATCCACTACTTTTTGAATCTGGTATTGACTATATTGAGAAAAAGACGCGGAGGCCGGTTTTTGGCCTGATACCTTTTTTTGACGACATACTTATAGACTCTGAGGACTCAGTGGTTATCCAAGAGGATAAACGTAAGCTCAAGCCAATCAAGCAGAACACGGTGAATATTGCGGTCTTAAAGCTCCCCAGCATCTCTAACTTCACGGATTTGGAAATTCTCATGCATGAACCAGACGTGGTGGTGAACTTCCTTTTTCGGACAAGGGAATTTGTAGCTGGATATGATATTCTCATCCTGCCAGGCACAAAGAATGTTATGGAAGATGCCCTATGGCTGAAGCGCACTGGATGGAAAAAGGTCATCAAAGAATTTGTAAAAAAAGGTGGGAGGTGCTTAGGGATCTGCGGTGGATACCAGCTTTTAGGGGAGAGAATCCGAGACCCGTTAGGAATAGAATCGGATATGAAAGAGGTAAGGGGCCTGGGACTACTTCCCCTGGAGACTATTCTGGAGGAAGAAAAGGTAGTCCGCAAAGTGACCGGTACATGTTTGATAAACAGAAAGCGGGTGACCGGGTATGAGATCCACATGGGCCAAACCAGCATTTTAAGAAGGATGGGTAAGCCCTTATTAAGGATACACGAACCTGGTAATAGGCAGTCCTGGGAAGATGGCTGGTCAATGGAAGGGGATAGAATTGCTGGAACATATGTCCATGGTTTGCTCGATTCCCCCAGCTTCAGGGTCGATTTTCTTAATAGCATCAGGAGGGCAAAGGGCCTGAAGCAAAGGGCTGCAAGACATGGTAGGCTTGCCCGGTTTCACCAGTACGACAGGCTGGCTGACCTATTTGAGGCTAATTGCGATGTAGGGCGGATCATTGAAAATATACTGAAATATTCTTATCAACATGGTTAGTTAGCCTTGTGGTAAATCCCATTAAATATCGTGTTAAGCGCCATACGAAGCACAAGTGGTATGTTTCCAATCCCAATGAAATTCTTCATAATCTCAACCTTTTTGCCAGCAATTTCTTCTGCCACCTGTCTACACCAGAGATTATAAGCGCTCAGCTCAG
>JAUWMY010000555.1 GCA_030612945.1 Desulfobacteraceae bacterium | reverse complement strand
AACAGATGTAATGAAGGAAAAAAAGGCCGTAAAGCTGATATTGGCAGCAAGGAAGAAAGCCCGCATAATTGGAGGCATGCTATTGGCCTTTATCGTTTTGGCTGGAATCCTGGGCTGGATCTTCTGGAAATGGTACGCACTGGTCATTATTGTAGTTGTAGGACTCTTATTTACATCCGCATATTCTTTGTTGCAGGCAAAGCAGATTGCGAGGCAAACAGGTTTAACTTTTGAAGAGCAGGAAAAACTCTTGAAGAAACATGAATTATTACACTGATAAGGCTACAAACATGAAATGGAAAATGGTTTTAGTACTTTTTGCAGGACTTTTATTGGCTGCTGAGACATACGGTACACCTCTCGAGCCTGCTGAACTTCCTTCTCTAACTTCCTCCCTCAAGGCCATAGATATGCTTGAATTCTGTGGAGAACAGGTCCCATTGGAGGTTCAGGAGGTTAGGGAACGGCTGGAAAAGGAGCTTTTGCTTTCCTTGTGGGACAGGCCCCAGGTAATACTCTGGCTTAAGCGCTCCCGCCGATACCTTCCCCATATTGAAAAAATGATGAAAGAGAGCGGTCTGCCGGATGATCTCAAATATGTAGCCTTTGCTGAAAGCGCGCTTAGGCCCCATGCTGGTTCAAAGAAAGGGGCAATCGGATTCTGGCAATTCTTGCCTGATACCGGTCGAAGGAACGGGCTGGTTATCAATGAACGTATTGATGAGCGCCGTAATATCTTCACCTCAACCCGGGCGGCGATCAAGTATTTAAAAGAACTCCGCAAAACATTCGGGGCATGGACCACGGCAGTTGCTGCCTATAATATGGGGGAGCAAGGACTTATGGCGGAAATTCTGGAGCAGGAAACAAATAACTATTATTCACTTTACCTTCCCCTTGAAACACA
This sequence comes from Desulfobacteraceae bacterium, assembly GCA_030612945.1. Classification (GTDB taxonomy): domain Bacteria; phylum Desulfobacterota; class DSM-4660; order Desulfatiglandales; family Desulfatiglandaceae; genus 4484-190-2. Next base: position 746 of record JAUWMY010000555.1, on the reverse strand, counting down.
GCGATTCATATTCCGCATTCTTTCAGTGAAACTCATTCTTTCTGACCCGGAGAAATACGGTTTCAAGTTTACTGCCGAGGACTACTATCCTCCGCTGACATTTGATAAGATTCAGTTTGACTGTTTTCAGGAGATTCCGATCAAAATTATTGCTAAGGCGGCCAACACCCATTTTAAGGTGATCAAGGACCTTAACCCCGAAATCCGGGGGCATTACATCGCCGCTGGAAACCACAATATTCTCATACCCAAAGGAGCTTCAGAGGGTTTTGAAGCCCGGTTTCGGCGACTTGAAAAAAGTTTTCTGGAGGCCCAAAAAGGACGAGTCTATATAATCAAAAACGGAGATAATCTGTCATCAATTGCCCACAAATTCGATGTCCCTATTGCGTCCCTCATTATCTGGAATAGCATTGATCTCAGCAGGCCTATCCACCCGGGGGATCGTCTAATCATTTATCCGAAAAACATAAAATCAGAGAAGACGCCACAACCCTAATTGGCCGCTGCGCGTTCCTCCAAAAGATGGTCGAGCCAGTCCGGGTCCCTCTCCGGTACTGATGAAAGTAACTTTTCAGTATACTCATGATATGGCGGGGATAAAACGACTTTTTTTCTTCCCTGCTCAACAATCCTTCCTTCCAACATGACGATCATTTCATCGGAAATGGCCTTAACCGTAGCCAGGGCATGAGTGATGAAAAGATAAGACACGCCCAATTCATTTTGTAAATCCTGTAACAGCT
>JAUWMY010000277.1 GCA_030612945.1 Desulfobacteraceae bacterium | reverse complement strand
ACTTCCATCGCTGTGATCACATTTGCATACAAATTGGCAAATAATACCCAGAAGGCCCAGTTTGGCGCAAAGGATATCCTTTTGCTGAAGGTTCTGGCTAAAAATGAAAAATTAAGGAGAGAGGGTAAAGGTCACTCTCACAATAGAATATGGGATGCGCCTCTTTTTGAACTTATCACCGGGGAGGTGGGCAAGCGGCTCAGAGGCATGCGGACCATGAACAGCCCGATATGAGGCGATGCATTATACAAATCCTGTTACTATTCAGGTATTTCATTTTTTGACGGGATAACCCCGCGTTCCGCGGGGCAGGCATGGATAAACAGGAATATATTTTAAGTCATAAATAACGCCTTATTTTGATAATCCTGTAAATCAAATAAGATATCCTGGCAATATACCTTAAGGATAAATCCCCAATAAGAAATTAAGATAATCTCTTTGGGGCTTTCTTAAATGTGAAACGAGTATTTAAATAATTTCAAATCAATCGGGGGCCAAGTTTAACCATACTTATAGAAAGATTTAACTCAACCACTTTCCCATATAGCAAACAACTGTCTATCATGATATTTAAAGGATTTACAAGAATTCAATAAAATCAAGTCAATCCTGTTATCCTGTCAAATAAACTCCTGGGTGGTTGCCAAATCGTAATGAGTTTTGACAAATATCGGCGATTTTGATAATAGTAGCAGGGAAGTGAATGGTTTCTAAATCACCAAGGGGTGCTTTAGAGAAGATCAGGACGTTCAGATGGCCGAATTCGTTTTCTTGAGCGAGAAGAACAGGGAAAGATATCTGCGGGTCATCTCGCCAGCGGGAAAACTTATGGCTCGCCTGGGGGTTCATCCCAACACCTTGTCCCTGGCCGGGTTAGTGTTGAGTGCATTCGCCGGGCTGATCTACAGTACCGGATCATTTTTCTGGGGGGCATGGGTGCTGGTCCTGGCTGGAACGTGTGATGCCCTGGACGGACAGCTTGCAAGGCAAGCGGAAAAGGATTCATCGTTTGGCGCCTTTTTTGACAGTACCTTAGACAGGTTCAGTGAGGTGTTTGTTTTTCTGGGGCTTGCCTGGCATTTTTCAGGGGGGGCGGTCTTTTGGAACTTTAAAGCAGGAAACACGGCTGATTTTCAAAGCCCCCTGGCCGTTTTATTAATCATCATGGCCATTGCCGGATCATTCATGGTGAGCTACACAAGGGCTCGAGCCGAAGGATTGGGGGTTAGTTGCGAAGTAGGTTTGATGCAAAGACCGGAAAGGATTACCTTCCTGATCATCGGATCACTGGTTGCTTCTATTCCTGTAATTGGCCATTTCATAATGAAACTGACCCTGCTATTGCTTGCCGTCTTAAGCAATTTTACGGCCCTACACAGGATGATTTACGTGAAGAAAGAGCTTTATAGAAAGACACGTGCGCAATGAAAGATCAGATCTTATGCCCCCACTGCGGCCAGGTGGTCGAGAAATACCGGAATCCTTTTCCAACGGTTGATATTATTATTGAAATGGCATCCGGTTCGCATGGCCCCATGGCTCAGAGAGAAGCTGGTAACATCGTACTGATTGAGAGAAAAAACCCTCCTTTCGGATGGGCCCTGCCAGGAGGTTTTGTGGATTACGGCGAAAGCCTCGAAGTTGCGGCTGTAAGGGAGGCGGAGGAAGAGACTTGCTTGAAAGTAAGGCTTATGTATCAATTAGGTGCATATTCAGCTCCCACAAGAGACCCGAGGTTTCACACGATTTCCGTAGTTTTTGTGGCCAGTGCAACAGGAGCACCCAAGGCCGCTGACGATGCAAAAGATGTTGGCATTTTTGGCCGTGATTCTCTTCCTGAAAACCTGGCTTTTGATCATGGAGAGATCCTCCAGGACTATTTTAAGAAATGTTCCGCAAAAAATTAAGGGCCATTCTCGTTCCTGCCCTCCTACTCTTTCTCCTCTTAGTAGCTTTAATCCTCCTTCTTAACAGCCTGATACAAAACCCCTCTGTTCAGCGCTATTTGTTGGGTGAACTGTCCAAAGCAATAAAATATGAACTTAATACGGGTGATATTGAAATCAGCTTGTGGGATGGGATCGGCATCACCGCCCACAATTTTAAGGCCAGATCAAGGGTGGGTCCTGAAAGCATTGCGGCATCAAGAGTCAGAGTCACCCTCGATGCAGGAGAGTTGATAAGGGGGCGTGTTGTCCCAACCAGGATTTTCCTGTTTCGCCCGCAGGTTGAATTTGCTTTTGAAAAGGGTTGGGGTGCTTCAAAGCCTGGTCAGGTGTCAGACATAAAAGCAATGCTTTTACAGAGATTGGCAGGGTTTCCTGCTGTCTCTGCAGAAGATGCCCGGGTCTGTATCAAGGGTGTCCCATTCAAATTTGATCATCTTTATTCAAATGTATCCCAAATGAAAGGAGATCCACAAAAATTTCAGGTAAGCCTGCGGGGAAGGTTTGTATATAAAAAGGAGAAGATCCCTTTTACCATGAGAGGAACTATTGGCCAGGATGCAAAGGGGGAGAACGAGCCATTTGTGGAAGTGACAACTAAAATCGGCAAGGTCCCTCTGACATGGATACCATCCTTTGAATCCCTGCCGGTAAAGGACGGACACGCAAAGGTCCACATAAAGCTAAAGGGCTCACTGGATGGGCCAATTTCAGCCGAAGGAGAGATCATTGCTGATGATCTTCGCTTCTCATTTGTTAAGGCTGATAAGAAAAAAGAGTTTTCCCTGCCAGATCTTGCCGTAGCCTTTGAGGCATACTATTCAGACAAAATCTTACAAATCCCATCCTTGTGGCTCAGTGCCCTGGACTTTTCGCTGGCTGCAAGTTCAAAGATAGATCTTAAAGACAGCTCAAATCCACATTTACTCTTGAAGGTCAAGAGTCCTTTTATGCCACTAAAGAGTTTTAAAAGGATCTTTCCGACATCCCTTTTACCCCGATGGATTGAGAACAAACTTTTTCCAATGCTCGCAGGGGGTAATGTCCGCGTGGATCTTTTTTCTTTGGATGGAACAATAAAACAGCTTAAAAACTTGGACCGGCCCGAAAATACCGATGCCCTTTCAATGAAACTGACGTGGAAAGACCTTGCAGTTTTGATAGATAAAAGCGCCTTGCCTTTTAAGGAAGTCTCCGGTGAACTTAATATCGAAAATGGAGCGCTCCTTATTTCTGAGGTAAAAGCCGGTTTTGGGCGTTCAACCGTCAAGCAGGGCACTTTCCATATCAAGAACCTTTACCGGGATGCCATTACGTACGATATAGCGGCAGGCGGATCGTTTGATTTTCAGGATCTCATGCGCCAGCGAGAGGTACACCTGATTCCGCTTAATGTACGCCAGAGGCTAAAAGAATTCGAGTCTGTTTCAGGCAACCTGGACGCGCGGGTTCGGGTTAGATATAAGTCGGGGTGGGACTATGTGAAGATCCTGAGTAGCGATTTCCACATCAAGGAATGCTCCATGATCCATAAAAAGTTGCTCATGCCTCTGGCGCTGGATGAGGCCCATATTCAAATCGACGGGAAGGGTCAGAGCAAATTCCAGGGGAAAGGCCTGTGGGGAAAGTGTGAATTTGACACATCCGGTTCATTCGACAAGACATGGGAGACGGGCAAGGCCTCTGTTGTGGCCCGGGGAGATCTGAACCGGGTTATCAGTCTTTTCTATCAGGGCCATAAATTACCCGTTAAATTTAGTGACCTCGTGCCTTGCCGCATTTCCGTATCCAGACTGAAAGACAACTGGTCCTTTCAAGGTGAGGTTGATTTGGAGGGGGTAACTCTTAAAACGGCATCTTTTTCTTTGAACCCGCCCGGAAAGGAAAATAAGGTTACTTTTAATATAAATCTTCTCCCCAGGGAAAAGTTTTACCTTAATGAGTGCCAATTTCTAATGGGAGGTTCTTCTCTTCAGGTTTCCGGCTCCTACGACCTGCGGGACAGGGATTCATTGGATGTGAAGGTCTCCACTGAGAAGCTATCGCTGGAGGATTTAGGGGTTAGATTCAAGAAAGGGGGCACCTTGGCAAGAGGCATCCTGGCCTGCCAGCTCGATGCGCATGCTTCTTCTCAACACCCTTTGAGGACTTCTGTGAAAGGAGAGATTGCGGGCCAAAAGCTGTCTTTTGTTCTGGATCGGCTCCCTTCCCCCATCAGCGATTGCAGTTTGAAAGTAGCATTTTCAGGGAAAGAGGCCCACATTCATTCCCTAAAAATGAAAGTAGGCAAAAGCCCTATCAATATCCAGGGGCATTTGATGGGCTGGGATGGCCTGAAAGGGGAGCTGGCTATCAGTTCCGACTATCTGAATTTCTCTGATTTTGTGGGCAAGGAATTTAGTCCCTTGTCAGGCAACAAGAAACCAGAGCTACACCGTTTCATAAGGAAGACGGACCTCAGTATAAATTTGAAGGCGGTTCAGGGTCAGTGGCAGGCTTGTAAATGCGGTCCTTTAGAAGCAGAAGGGTCTTTTCGATCAGGGGATTTTTATATCAACCGTTCCAGGCTTCAGATGGACCATGGTTTTTTAAAAGTGGAAGGTTATATCAAAAATGGAAAGGAGCCTGACATATCCTTTTCCAGTTATATTAAGACAACCAGGCAGCCTGTGAAGGACCTCGTTCAAA